>JAEORJ010000112.1 GCA_016840945.1 Candidatus Gerdarchaeota archaeon | reverse complement strand
TAAAACCCAATGTTCGAATAATTGGTCTCATTCCTGCTACTGATAATATGCCTTCTGGTAAAGCTTATCACCCTGGTGATGTTGTTAATAGTTACAGTGGTCAAACAATTGAAGTTATCAGTACCGATGCTGAAGGTAGAATGATTATCAATGATGCATTAACTTATGCAGCTAGAAATTACAAACCAAAAGCAATGTTTGACTTTGCTACTTTAACTGGAGCAATGTGGATAGCATTAGGCAATCATGTTCTTGGTTATTTCTCAAATGATGATGACCTTGCTAAAACACTCGAGGAAGCTTCGAAATCTTCCGGTGAACCAGTCTGGCGTATGCCTCTCTGGGATGTTTATGATCCCCAACTAAAAAGTGATATTGCTGACTTTAAACACACTGGAGGTCGACCTGGTGGTGCTATTACAGCTGCTAGATTTCTAAGCAAATTTGTAGAAGACCTTCCATGGATTCATATGGATATTGCTGGATATACCAGTCAAGAAGGTGATGATGGGTATAATCCAAGTGGTAGTAAAGGCCCAGCTGTTCGCTTAATGGTTGATTTAATCCGTAATTGGAAAAAATAACTAGTTTATGAAGATTGCTTCATAAGCTTTTTTTCTTTCTTTTCTTCAAAGCTATTTTTGTTTAAATTGGTATGACACAATTTTACAATAATCAATTCATCAAAAAAAAAGAAATCGGATTATTTGATTACAAGATTGGCTTCTTTGTCAGCAACACTTATCTCTGCGATAGTACCTGAATTGAAATCTAGATAATCCTTTTCTATTCCATCACTAAAAATGACACCATTCTCAGGCATATTTGATTCAATAACTAATTTATCACCATCATATATTGTATCAAAAACTATGTTTGCTTGTGAGGTTTTACTTATGAAGGGTTCTCTTACAGCAAATTTCAAAAAACTTGCGTTCCAAGGAAATCGATATTCATCCTCTCTAGCAGGTTCAACATAAGATGAAACACCTCTAAACATGTTTACTATTCCAATTGCTCCGGTAATGATTGACCTAAACCAAGCACTAGATCCAGCTCCGGTAGAAACGATAATTCCACTTGAACTTTGTTTTTCTCTTAGATTTCGATTAATTATAGTATATCTCGCAGAACCATGCGATTTATGACCAATAAATAGATCATTAACTGCGAATAGCTGTTGACTATTATTCAACTTAGCGACAGCCATTGTCACAGGTATTAAATTATAGGTATCATTTACCACATCTTTGATTACTTTTGGAACCTCATCCACTGAAAAAGGTAGCATTACTCCATCGAATCTTTTAGGATCAGGATTTACAGCGATAATTCTTTGATTTTCAAGATATTTGGAAGTATTAATGACCAACCCATCTTGGCCTATTACAACAATCAAATCTGTTGGACCGAACAGAAAATTTGGAATAAACTCTTTCTCAATTATTTGATACTTAATTTCCTTTGGTAATAGTTGTTTTAGTTTCTCTAGTGAAGAATAATATTGTTCATGGGCAGTTTCATAATCGGTGAACGAACCACCCATATGTTGTATATAGAATTTAGCTTGTGATTTAGTATTGAATCGTTCTATTAATTCTTCTAACCAAGTTTTCTTGGTTACCACAACTATTTTTTCAACGCGAGTCATACAAATGACCTTTCTTATTTTTTGGTTTCCTTTAGAAGTGAAGCTAAAATCTCTGAGGTGGTTGTTAAGTTGCCGATTTTATTAGCATTTTCACCTAAATCTTTCATAGCCAATGCTAGTAGTGTGTTTGGAGATAATTTCTTATAAGCTTCCAACTCAGTCTCGTTTGCTTTTGCTCTAAACTCAGCTTCTTTGATGATATTTTCACCTTCCAAAGCGATCAATTCTTTACGTTTCTTTTCAAGAGCAATTTGTGAATTGAGTTCATTTTCTTTGATTTTACTTTCTTGTTCTACTGCAGCAGCTCTTCTCTCATATATCGCCTTATCAGCAGTCATTTGTAAGTTTTCTCGATATTCTGCTTCAAGCGCTCTAGCAATTTCTGGTGTTGGTCTTATTGATAGAAAAGTTACTGATAACACATCTATACCCATTTCTTTGATGATTGTTTGATCTTCAACAGATTCCATCACAGAGCTTGCTAATTTTTCGGATGCAATGATTGCTTCTTCAAGAACCATTTTCTCTATGAGACTTCGAGTTCGTACCTGAACAACATTTTTGATCCTCATATCAAGTTTTTCAGGATCAACCGATTGATATTGAAATGTTCTAGGATTTATTTGGAAATTAAGTATAGTAGCCATTTTCCTTGGATCTTTTATCCTATAGGTAAAATGCCCTTGAAGTGTTATTGCTTGATTATTTTTCGTAATTTCGTTGAAAATAAAATTAGAATCAATTGTCATTGCTGGTATAGCTGCAATGGTGGTATTCATTTTAAAGAAAAGAAAACTAATTCCGAGCCCAGATTTCTTACTCTTTCCGTTAACATATTTAATAATATATTTAGATGGATCACCTTTAAAATAAGCCATATTTTATCATCCTTTGTATTTAATGCTATTTTAATTTAATAATCTTACTTTGGAATATTTTTCTAGTTCATTTTAGTAAAATAGATCTCTTTTTTTGTCTGGATTTGCTACCAACTATAGATATTTAAATGATAAGCTAAAAAAATATTAATTACAGAAGTAGAAACTAAATTTGATTATATCTTGGGTTTATCAAAATTTAGCATTCAAAGAAACAGGTTAAATTATTCAAAAATTAAACGGGATGTTTACTATTATGTCCATTAATAAGACGAATCTTGCTAGTTTAATTTATTTTACAGAAAGTAAGATAGTCTGTACTGGAGGAGTTGTTTTTGTTGGAGATGGGCATACAGGTAAAACGCATACAGCAATCAATATTACTAGTTATAAAAGTCGCGCATTTTATAATCCAGAAGATGATTCGTTACGGAAATCTGTTAATCTTGAATTAGATTATTTCATTTTTCAATCGAATATAGAAGAATACCTCATAAAAACTACCTCACAAATTTTTATTATGCCTGGCCAAAAAGGTAGATCTAAATTAGGTGAAGGATTAGCTTTTGAGGATGCTGTTGACCTTTATTTCCACATCTCACCAATAAAAGTAGTATTGGCACTTGTTTTAACCTATGATTTAAGTGATATGAATACTTTCCAGGAATTAGAATACTGGTTAAATCGAGCAATTGAACGCGACATTATACAAGATATGACTAGTATCATAATTTTAGGTACGCATTTAGATAGTGAAGATATAATCGTTACTGATGATGATATCAGTGCTGCAAAAACTTTTGTTCATGAAACTATTCTCGATAAGATTGGTGTTGATATAGGGTTAGATAAAATCCACACAGTTAAGGTTTCAAATATAACAAGTGAAGGCATTGATGAACTCAAACAAACTATTAATAATTGCTTTTTATCAGCTTTCAATATCTTTGGTTTATTGGATTATAAGAAAAATAATAATTTGTAAATATCAAAAGCTTTTTTTCTTTATTCATCACTTTTTATTACTTAATTACCTAATTACTAATACTTAAATTAATGAAGATATAAGTTAAAATATCTTTAAGCAAAATAGTCTATATTAATTTGAAAATGAATTATTCAATATCTAGATAAGAATTTATCAAAAAACAGATGGGGTCGCAACTGTTATGAAAATCGCAAAATTATATTCTGTGTTATTAATGATTTTATGTTTACAATCTTTATTATATTTAACAAACATTGGTGGAGATCTTGTAGAAGAAACTACTATTGATTCACCAGTAGAAGAAATGCAACAATCACCTATTTTAGATGATGAAATAGGTAATATAGAACCTCAAGCAATTGTAAATGATACAATTACAACTCCTGGTAATTATAAACTACAAGGATATTTCACTCAGAATAGTTTTGTTGATTTAGATGCGAATGGTTATGTTTTCGAATGGGAAAGATATGAAGATTTAGGTCCAGTAGCAGATTATTACAACGTGAATTTTAGGCAGTATACCCCATCTTCTTATCCTGAAATTTTCTGGCATACACTTGGTGAATTTGGTCAATTACGAAGTTATGATTTAGTAAATGGTGAGCATATATATTCAACCATTTTTACCCCTGTTTTTACTGCTGATACTTATATTCAAGGGAAAGTATACTTCATGGTTATGGGTGATGTTTGGCCCTCAACATATAATAGATGGACATTAAAGATGACTTTAGAGCTATTCAATCCAGCAACCGAAGTAGCTACCTATATTATACATACTCAAGGTCTTCTTGATGATGGAAAATATGTCTATTCAGTTACTTTACCTAATAAAGTGCTTATTCCAGAAGGTTATAGATTACGTACAACATATACAGTAAGGTTAGAGCCATCAACATATGTTTCTGGTAGAGAAAATAGTGTAGAGATTCATACGGGAAGTTATACTTATGCTTGTAGTTGGACTATTAATGATGCTAATGATACATTTGATCATTCATATACTTTTGAAAATAACATTGAAACAATTGGTATGCAACTTTACATGTATAAAACTAGTTATCCAACTATTGATATAACTGGTTATACAAATAACACAATCTATTATTCTGCACAAAACGCTACTATTACTACCTCATCTGATGCAATTACAAATAGATATAAATGGGATGCTGGTTCATTTATTGGATTTACTTCACCTAAAGTAGTATATTTACCGACAACAACTATTGGATTGCATACTTTAACAGTTGAATCTGAAGATGACTATGGTAATATTAACAAAGCTATCTATCAGTTATATTATGATCCTTCTGAAATTAATGTAATACTTAATAGCCCAGCTAATAATTCTGTAGTTACTGATGGTGAAATACTTGACTTTTCTGTTGCTAGTGATGTTACTTTTGCTACTTATGAGTGGGATAAGGATACAATTCAAATTTTATTTCTAAGTCCACATGATATTATTCTGAACAAAGGGTTTTCTGGAATTCATCAACTTACTATACATACAACTGATTATTATGGAACTGAATTGTTTGAATATTTCTTTGATTTTGATAACTCTGCACCAACAATTGCTCTAAAAAGCTTAACTAATGAGACTACTCAACCTCAAGGGAAAAGCATTGATGTTCAAATAACAGATAAAAGTACACCTTTAAGTGTTCAATATAAATGGGATAGTGATAGCTTTGTAACTTGGACTCCTATTGAGGGAAATACCTATAGAACTTATTTACCAATTACTGCTGGTTGGCATTATCTCACAATCATGGCTAATGATAGTTTTGATCATTCAGCAACTAAATTATTTGCTTTTAACACAAGTCTTTCGCTTCTTCTTGTTCAACTTAATAATTTAATAAATAATACCTATT
>JAEORJ010000111.1 GCA_016840945.1 Candidatus Gerdarchaeota archaeon | reverse complement strand
ATGTATTATAAAACCCGGAATGGTGAAGATTACATAACAAGTCAGGTTTTTCGTTTTTAATAACTTCTAATATAGCTTTAGATTCAGGTCTTGAGTGAACCCATTTATAATCTTGATGTTCAAATGGAAAAGTCCATTCATATTGTTCTTCTGTAGATTCTCTATAATAGAATTTTGCCGTTTTTTCGAGTGAACTATGATTATGAAACCAACCTTCGTTCATTTTCATTCCTCGTTGTTCTAGAATCGGTATAATTAGCCATCTCCACTCGAAAAACTGAGCCTTAGGATGATTTGCCATCCAATTAATAAGGTGAATCGTAACTAAACTACCCAGAGGTTCATCACTATGAGGCACACCAATTATTAAAGCTGTTTTTTTTCCTTTACCAAACATATACATTCTAAGAGGTTTATTATCTGCTGTTTTGCCAATTATTAATTCTTTGATTATTTGCGATTTCCTGAAAGTTTTCAGAATATTTTCAATCTCTTTTATTTTCAAGAATCTATTATATTGTGGAACATCCTGGAGTATTTTATTGAAGTAAGTTTGTATCAAATTTGAACTTCAACACCCAATCCAGGTTTTTCTGAAGGAATTATATAACCTTCTTCATACCTAGCTCCGCCTTTTGCCACATCATTATCAAAATCTAAAACTGAGTCCAAATCAGCATATTGAACATTTTTAAAGCCGCAAGCGAAATGAACACCAGCCGACATTGCAGCCATGGATTCGTTCATACATCCTACCATAATAGGTACTTGTGCAATTTCTGTGATTATATTTGCTTTAATAGCGTTGGATATTCCTCCGATCTTCATTAGCTTAATGTTAATCATGTCAGCAATTTCAAGTCTAACTAGCTTAATATTATCTCTTAAAGTTAGAGCTGTTTCATCAGCCATAATAGGCACTGAACATTGATTTGTAACATCCTTTAAGGAATAAAGATAATTTGCCTTTGTAGGTTGTTCAAGGATTTCAATTGTAACATCTTCTTTTTCTAAAGTTTTTACTAGTTTTAATGCATCTTCAACCGAATAACCCTCATTGGCATCAAGTCTAATTCTAACTTTTTTGCCAATTGCTTCATGAATAGAAGTGATGTTAATAATATCCTGGTTTATGTTAAATCCACATTTAATCTTAATTGATTTAAAACCTTCAGATTCAATTTTTTTTGCTTTTTCTACCATTAATTCAGTAGGATTTAATCCAATAGTAACTGATGTTAAAATTTTTTCTCTATATCCTCCTAATAACCTAAATAAAGGCATGTTTGATTTTTTTCCTAAAATATCATAGAGAGCTATATTTATTCCAGCCTTCAAAGAAGGATTTCCTTTTAGATTTTCCTCCATAATAGAATTTAATAGATTAATTCTTGTTGGATCGGCTCCGATTAAGGTTTTCTTTGCCATATTAAAATTAGTGAGTACAGTTTTTTTTGTTTCTGAAGTGACTATGTCAGGAGCTGCGCATCCCCATCCAACTAATTCTTCATCAGTTTCTAAACGAATGATAATATTATCTGCAACTTCAATTGTTTCATTAGAAATCGAAAATGGTTCTTTTAATTTCAATTCTATTGGAATTGCTTCTATTTTAATAATACGCATTTTTGGAGAAATCCTCCATACTTTAATATTTGTTCTATTGTTATAGAAAGCTATATCAACTATAGCAGTTCTATAAGTTGGCTCTAAAAGAATTATGCAGAAGTAGTTAATTAACAATATATGATATTTAGAATAAATATTATCCCTGATTGATTTTGGTGATTATTTATTTGATTTGAATTAAACATGAGAAATTCTTAAAATAAATGATTAGATAACGGATTGAGAATATGATGAATGAATATCCTTCTGGGATCTATTTAGCCAAGGTTACTGAAATTAATTCAATATATACTATTGAAAAAAAATGTTTTCCTAGTAGGGTTGCTTATTCAAAATCACAACTAAAAAGATTAATTTTGGATGATAATAGTACTTGCTTAGTTGAAAAAAACGATGAAATAATACGCGCATTTATTATCATTGCCTATGATTTTGATTCATTAATTGGTCATATTGAAACAATTGACGTTGACCCTGATTATCAAAAGCGAGGAATAGGATTGAAGCTTCTTAAATCGGCAGAAATTGATATGAAATTAAAAGGTATTGGTTGGTCTCAATTAGAAGTTTCTGAAGGAAATAGCTCAGCCATAGAGCTCTATAGAAAATCAGGATATAAAGTTAAAGAAAGAATTGCTTATTACTATATATTTAAACATTATAACACTAGAGCTGCCTTAAGAATGATTAAAACTCTTTGATATATTTGGGTTGAGGACTATTTATCCATGTTTCTTTTTTTAGAATTGAAAATCCTTTTGTGTATTTTTTAAGAATATTAATAATTGATAATCGAAAATGAATAGGAATTAATTCTAAATCACTTGCTTTTCTGTGAATATGAATAGTTTCAATATGATTTATTTTGTTATTCTTTAAATTTGGTGAAATTTTTGAAAGAAAAAGCGCAAAATTTTTTTCATCTTCATCCAGTTTGAGATTTCCTTTGACGAGAAGATTAGGTAACCGAGCAACATTTTCTTTGGTGTAGCCT
>JAEORJ010000110.1 GCA_016840945.1 Candidatus Gerdarchaeota archaeon | reverse complement strand
GAATTAAAGCAAAATGTCTGTAAAAAGGTTATGTAGAGTTTTCTCGATAATATAATTGTAAAAAAAGAAAAAGGAATAAATCCTTTTAATCCTGACCAGTAAGTTCATCAATTTTATTCATTCTACCACCAAAACGGCCAGCAGCAGTGTTAACTAAAAATGCTCCGCCACCAAAAATCGCTCCTACAATTAAAGAGAATTTTGGAACATAATTTTGAACAACTAAATCAATATCTGATGAGTAGGTAGAATAAAGGTCAGTTAATGTATCAGTCATTTTTTGACCTAAAGTCGAGGTGCTTTCTATACCTAGAAAATCTAATAATGCTGTTATAGTTTGGTTAATATCAGCAAATGAAGTATACCAATCAATAATTTTATTCCTTAAAACCAACCAACAGAATAAAACTATTGCACCAAAAACCAATAAGCCAGAAAATGCTCCTGCAATCATTCCGGGGAATTTGTCTCGAGCAATAAATCCAGCAATAAATCCACCAATGACTGTTGCTACAACACTAAGGATAATTGCTAGCCACCAAGTAACTTGGATACCACCGTAAATTAGACCAATGGTAGATCCAACACTTATTGCACCACCAATTAATCCACCAATGATAATTCGTATTAGTGACATACTTAAAACACAACTCTGTATTCTCAATATGCTTAATAAAGATTAATGTAACAAAAAGCAACTTAGAACTCTATTTTATAGCGACTGAATTTTTCAAACCATCCATCTTTATTGAACGGTTCTCCACGTAAATTATCTGACAAATCTAAGATGTTTATATCATCTACTAAAATCATAATTTCATTAGTTGATTGATTAATTTCTTCATAAGCATAGAGAAAATCATGGATTGCAGTATCAATTGAAGCAATGACACATTTTCTAATAAGCTGTTTTTGTTCATTTGAAAAATTGATTAATTCATTTTCAAGTTTCTGAAGACTAGCTGCTTTCCACCGTCCAGCCAATAATTTATCACAGAAGTCAATAGCATTATCCCTAAAATTTTCACAGATAAATTTGCCAAATTTCTCCAAGGATTCATTGTTATCCATTGTAATCATTTACAAGTTAATACTATTTTATATAATAACCATCGTGATTAGCTAAATGTCATTTAGAGGATATTCTAGCTATCTGGAAATAAAAGTATTTTTTACAAAATAGCTACATTTTTACTTATTTTCTGGATAATCTTTTTTAATTCTAAAGAAACCATTTTCTAGAACTATAAATACAGGAGATCAGATTTCATGGCTCAAGATTTGAAAGTTGAAAATGAGAATACTATACCAAGCGAGACAGAATTTAAATCATACAAATATCGTTGGTTAGTATTAATTTTATTTATGTTTGCAGGCGCAGTTACTCAAATCGTTTGGGTAACATATGGTTTAATAATCGATGAATCTGCAGGTTTCTTTGGCGTAGGAGAGCTTGAAATATTAGTGTTATCACTTATATTCATGGTAGCTTATGTCCCAGTGAATTTCCTAGCATGTTGGTTAATTGATAAATTAGGTTTAAAATGGGGGACAGGTATAGGCGTAATTCTAACTGGTGTATTTGGTTTTCTTAGAGTCTTTGCTGTGTTGACTAGTAGTTATGTTATGTTATTAATCTTCCAAATAATGACTGCTATAGGTCAACCATTTGTTTTAAATTCATTCACAAAATTAGCATCAGCATGGTTCCCAGAAAAAGAGAAAACACTTGCGTCAGGTTTAGGAACAATGTCAATGTTTCTTGGAGTATTAGTTGCTTTCATTCTTCCTCCTTTGCTTGTTGGAAAAATTGGTGCTGATGCCACAATTACTTGGGTTACTTGGAGTTTTGGTATAGCAGCTTTATTGTCAACAGTATTATACATAATCTTCGTTCGCAACAAACCACCTACACCACCAAATGCTTACAGTGATAAAACAAAAGCATTAGCAATAAAAGGCACCAGATCAATGTTTAAGAAAAAAGATTTCAATTTACTTTTTGTTGTCATCTTGATTGGTTATGGAGCATTTAATGCGATTTCCTCTGTAATAGATGTTATTTTTGGTTATGAATTAGATGAGATTCAACCAGGAATTATTGGTGGTTTGCTCATTGGTGGGGGAATCGTTGGTGCAGTAGTTTTTTCTGCTCTATCCGATTATTTCCGAAAAAGAAAGATCTTTGTTATCATTGCAATGGCTGCTGGAACTATTCTTATACCAATTTTATATTTCGTGACTGCGGATATTGTGCGATATATCATTTCATTCTTCTTGGGCCTTTTCCTTGTTTCTGCTTTACCAGTTGGTTTAACATATGCAGCAGAAATGACTTATCCTTTACCAGAAGAAACATCAAATGGTATTATGATGTGGATAGGTCAAGTCAGTGGTATAGCTCTTCTTG
>JAEORJ010000109.1 GCA_016840945.1 Candidatus Gerdarchaeota archaeon | reverse complement strand
GTAGACCAAGAACTATACTTTTTCTTAAAGGATTTAAAATTAGTGCCAATTGTAGTCTTTAATAAAATAGATAAAATAGCTACTCTTGAAGCAGAAGAAGCAATTGATTACTTTAAAAAATTGGTTGATTATGATTCATTACCTGAGAATTTCCAAGAAGCATTCTTATCAGTGAGCGCAAAAGTTGGTACTAATCTACCTTTACTTCGAGATCTAATACGTACACATTTACGAAGCACTGGTATTGAAGAATTTGAACGATATATTAAGCTTAAATAATCCCCATATTTATCTAAAAACTACTATTATTTACTATGTAAAATGAGTTTCTAAGAAAATATTTAAAATATGAATTCTTAATTAAGCGAAACATAGTTATATTTATCTCAAATTTACACGATAGAAGGTTATTACAATGTCTGGTATGAATATACAATGGGTTCGTTCTAAGCCTCTAGGTATCATAGCAATTCTAACTTCATTTGCTATTTTGATGCAGATACCAACGATTTTTCATGCACGTGAAATTATTCAAGTAGTTAACAATGATTATATTGCTGCATACATTGTTATTATTATCGCTGCAGTTTTTATTATAACTAATTCGGAAGTTGCTTTATACGAAGCCTTCTTGGTTCGTTTGAGATCATATAATATTAAAGATTATCGCGCACCATTCCTTGCAGCCTCTTTTGTGAGCCTCATTTATTACGTCATCTATTATCTAACATATGTTTCTTTAAAAGGTGTTAAACTATTTGGTGTAATGAATCCTGTAGCACAATATGCAATGTGCCAAGTAATAGGCTTGATTATAGTAATGCTTATTTCCTTCTGGTACAATCGCAGACAACTAAAAATCATTGAAGCCTTGTAATTTATTTTAAGGTTTCATTTTATTTTTCCTTTTACGATACTGGTCTCCAAAATATCCCAAGTTGATCAGCTTTTTCTGTTACTTGTTGCCATTCTTCAGGATAAATTCTTCTTGAAATCGATTTATACTTAACAGGATCTCTATTGATCAAATAATCGGGATGATATTGGTCCATGAGATTGACCATACTTTTAGGTATTTCTTTTGCACACCATTCTAATATTGGAATGCTATCAAGCTCTACTCTACCAGGCATTATTAAATGACGAATTAAAATTTCTCCTGATCCTTTATCATAAGCAAGTTTAATGTTACGACTAACTACTTCTCGATAGTTTTTCACACTAGACATTTCATTAGCAAAAGTATTGTCCCAAAATTTAAAATCTGGTAACCAAAAATCAATCAATTCAAGAAGTAATTTTGTTGTTTCTAATGATTGATAATTATTTGAATTCCAAAGGATAGTAATATTAACATCAAATTCCTTTAATGCAGATATTATTGTATGAATATTTGGAGTTGGATCTCCTCCTACTAAATTGATGTTTCTAGCGCCTTCTTTCCAAAGTTTAGCTGCTAATAAAGCTAATTGTTTTGGTGTTACAGCAGTTCCATCGATTATTCTTTTTTGAGTATCATCACACCATTCTTGGGATATATCATGATTTTGACAGAAAACACAAGTAAAGGTACAGCCTGTAAAAAAGATTGTTCCACTGGGAACTAATATTGATTCCTCACCTGTATGTAAAAAAGCAGAGGAAACAAGTGATTCTTTACCCAATCTACAAAAGCCAACCTTACCTACAGAACGATTAACGTTACAACGCCTTTCACAGAAATGGCAATTCTTTAGCATCTCATAGGCTATTTTTTCTTTTAAATCAAGAAAGGATATTTTTGGTTGTGGAAAATCTTTAAAATTAATTTCTTTTTGATCAACTTTTTCAAGGAACTCTTGAAATTTACCAGCTAAAATATCATGTTCCTGCCATAATTCATCAAGTGATTGATCTAAGGAACAAGTGACTTCAAATTTCTTAGCAAGAAGATATCTAGCTATTTTATTACCATCCATTATCCCCTTATACCGAGGATATCGCTTCTGAATTTCTTCATTTCGCCAAACATTAGCTGCATCAGGACGATATAAAAACCACATTAGTATCACTAAAGAATATATACTAACTAATCCAATATTAGATTTTTCAGCATATTTTTAATACCTCATATTTTGATTGTTTTGGATAACAGTCTATTTATTAGAGGGTAATATATGTCTAAAGATATAGAAACAAAAGCACGAGAGTATTTTGGTAGCAATTATAATTGCGCACAAGCTGTTTTGCGAGCGGTTCTTGAAGAAAAGAATTTGTATTTCCATGATGCCCCAGCAATTGCTGCTAATTTTGGTGGTGGAATAATTGGCAGAGGAGAAATTTGTGGAGCTGTTTCAGGAGCATTAATGGCTATTGGAGTCATTGCTAGTAAGAAAGAAGAAACAATAATTGAACAGAAACAACTTGCCAGTGATAAAGCTAAACTTTTCTATGAAGAATTTGAAAAAATTTTCAACCATAATACCTGTAATGGACTAATTGGGATTGATCGACGAGTTCCAGAACAAAGACAAAAAGCCGTTGATGCGGGTTTGTATAAAGAAAGGTGCCCGAAATTTGTAGCCAAGGCAGCAAAAATTGTTTTGGATCTTTTTCCAGATTAAAAGAATTAGATTTAAGAATCGGATTGATTCCGATTCTTCTATAAAACAAGATCAGCCAATTCTTCGAGTTTACAATCTAGAATAAAAGGATTGAATTTTTTACCTAAAATTTCTGTCAGCTCAACAAGTCGTGTATGTTTTAGGGTATTTTTTGAGAATGGCCATTTATGCTCTGGCTTTGGTGTTAAGCCTAATTCTTCACATGTTTTAACTAATTCAACAATTGCATCAAAAACCGTTGTAGGTGTTAATCCATCAGGTCGTTTCTCTCGAGAATGCATGATTATACCTTTAATCTTCTTTCCATCTTCATACCATACAGATGGTGCATGTCCAAATTTGATGAAAGGTTCAAATGTGTGTTTCCGTAATCTCTCATTAATAGTTGCTATGATTTCATCATAACGTAAAAGATTATCTCCATAAACACCATAACCCTCAAAGAGTGCTATTTGATACCCATTTGGAGGATTCCTTTTAGCCATTTTAACACGAATATCTTTCATTCGTTCGAATTCTTCTTTTTCTATTGCTGTATAGTCAGCTTTTTCATTTCCATTACATATAGCTTGAATTTGCTCATCAAATTTTATTGGGTATTCTAAAATAAACATTGGTGGATTTGTTTGACCTGATATTTCTGGATGATGAGCTTCAACGATAGTTTCCCCATAAGAAACAGGGATATTATTCTCAATAAGTTGATGAATTATCTCACCAAAAGCTTTCATACCCTTGGCATGAACAAGAGCATATTTTACTCCATTTATTTTTTCTTTAGATTTAATCATGACTTTTAGTTTAGAAACAAAGCCTAATACTCCATGAGAACAAGCAACATCAATTAAAGAGAAATTCTTATCTTGAAGTTTTTTCTCTAAATCTTTGTTACTACAAGTAATTTTAGCTTTTGAGACATCATTATCAATTTTTTCAATTAGAATGATATTATTATCATAGTCAATTAGTTCAACTGCTAAGACATTATCAACCATGGTTCCAGCTAACCAAGTATCGTTCCCTCCACCATCCGTATTGAGAATTCCCCCTAAAGTAGCAATATCTCTACTTGAAGGAGCAACAAAGAATTTCCAATTAGGTCGTTCTTTTTGTATGATCTCATTTAATTCATCAGGAGTTATTCCTGGTTCTACAATAGCATATCCTTTTTCAAAATTAAGTTCATGAACTCTTTTCAAACGCATGGAACTGATAACCACTTTATCTCGAGAAGCACCTGTGCACGCACCACTTAATCCTGATCCTCCTCCTTTACTAGTTATTGGGAGATTTCTTTCCCGAGCAAAACTAATAGCCAATTTAATTTCTTCCTCATTTTGTGGAATGAAAGCTTCAATATTTGTATCAGGATCTATTTTTTGAAAAATAGAAGCGTTTGCACCAATTATATAACGTTTGAGCTTTTCCATTTATTTTTCCTCCTCGAGATTTAAAGCTTTAACAAGATATTCCGCTATATCCCATGTGGTTACTCCGCCTTGTTCAAATTGCTCTAAGCACGAAGGACAACATGTTACAACACAAGTATCTTCTTTTTTGAGCCCTTCCTTTTCTATTCTTTGGGACATTATTTCTTGAGCTATTGATTCATCAGTAACTCTTAGCATACCCCCTCCACCACAACATGATGCTTCCATTTCTATTATATCAATACCCATTTTTTTCATTAGAGAACGTGGAGCAGAAGTTACTTTATTATTTCTAAACAGCTCACATGGATCATGATATTTTAATGAAATATTTAGTTTATTTGGCACTGTTTCAATTTTTTCATCAAAATATTCAGTTAGATGTAAGATTTGAACTGAGGAATCTATTTTATGATGTTCTACAAGTGCTTCCAAACATCCTGGACAATCTGTTAGAATTGTTTTTGCGCCTGTTTTATGAATAACCTCAGTATTATGTGTTCTTATTTCATTAGCTTCATCATCTTTCCCTAAAAGATCTAGCGGATGTCCACAACAGTACTCTTCTCCACCTAATATAAGATAATCTTCACCAAGATATTCTAATACTTTCAAAATTGATTTCAAAACATTTGTATGTCTATTTCTGAATGACATTAAACAACCGACAAATAAAATAGTATCAGCTGTTTTACCATCCTCATAAATTCTATCGTCGATATCTGGAAAGTCATCATATAGTTCCATAGTCCAAGATTCTGCACGCATTTCATTATCTAGACCATAGACATTCATTTCATCACTAATGTTCTCACCAATTTGCTCTAATTTTGGAAAGATTTCTACTGAACCTTTTCTTTGGATTTTGAAAATATCAGTTAATTTAACTTCAGAAGAACAAGTTTCATTACATCGACCACAAACTGCACAGGTGAAAATTGTTTTTGCATAATCCTTTGTGAGCTCATCATCGAATTTTTCTGGAAAAACTTCTTTTAATTTTAGAAAATAGAGTTTTCCTCTTGGAGAAAATTCTTCTTTTTTAGTTGCCCTATAGATTGGACAAATAAGAATACAAGAGCCACATTGTACACATTTCTTTAATAATTCGTCATAATCTTCAGTATGGGTAGTCATTGTTGCAACCTTGGTTAATTTACTCTAAAAATGGTCTTGTTAAAATTAATAAGTTTACTCTTT
>JAEORJ010000108.1 GCA_016840945.1 Candidatus Gerdarchaeota archaeon | reverse complement strand
GGGAAAGGTGAGAAAATCAAGAATCATGATCTATTAAAATTGTTAAAGAAAGGACTTAATGGTGAAAATACGACTGTTAATAGATTAATTATTAAAGAAAGAATTGAGGATATAGTTGAATCATTTGCAATAATAAGTTTGAAAATTGTTCCAATACATGATAAAGAAGACAAGGTATCAGAAATATTGGTTTTAAGTGAAGATGTCACACAATTAGCTTTACAAGAGGAAGAACTAGCTGAATCATATACTAGGTTGGAAGAACTAAATGATAAGTTATTACAATTAAATAAAGATCGTTCAAATTTTGTGGAAGTAACCTCAACAAAATTATTAGAGCCTTTACGAAACTCTCGAGAATTAATAGATCAAATCCTATCAGGACAATTAGGGGAAATGAATGATGAAATAGTGGGAACAATTGAATATTTGCGCATAAATCTTGAGAATGTCTCTAAGAGTATTTTGGATTTCTTGGAATTCTCAACACTTGAAACACAAGGATTTACTTTAAAGCCACAGAATAATAAAGTAAGGAATTTAGTTTCAGAGACAACAAAAGAAATTGGTTCAATAGGAATTGACAAAGGATTTGTAGCTGTTCTAAATGTTCCTGAAGAATTAACAGCTTTTTGTGATAAAGATCAAATTATACGGGTACTTAAAAACTTGCTAATCAATGCTATAAAATTCACTGAAATGGATGTGAATATTGAAATTAGTGCTAAAAACTTCAACAAGAATATGGTAAGCATATCAATAAAAGACAATGGCATTGGTATTGCTAAAAGAGATTTGAAACGTATTTTTGATCAATATGAAAAAGTCGATCCATTGAGTTCTGGATCTGGCTTGGGATTAACAGTGGTGAAAAGTTTAGTAGAAGCTCATGGTGGTACAGTAACAGCTTTTTCAGAAGGATTATCAAAAGGATCAACATTTACTTTTACCTTACCAAGAAATAAAAAAACCTATGAAAAATTGATTGCCAAGAAAAAAGATGATGAATAAAAAGTATTAATCAAATTTTATGGTAACTATTTTATAATCTTTATAGAATTACTTGTCAGAGTAAAATGAAATATAGAGAATTAGGCAAAACTGGAAGGAAAGTTTCTATTCTTGGGTTTGGCGCAATGCGCTTACCAACGTTGAAACCTGAAGAACCAGCAATAGATCATGAAGAAGCTATTCGGTTGATCAGAAAAAGCATCGATGCAGGCGTAAATTACGTAGATACGGCTTTTAATTATCATAATTATGAAAGTGAAATTGTCGTTGGCAAAGCTCTCAAAGATGGCTATCGGGAAAAAGTTACTTTAGCAACAAAAGCACCTGTCTGGTCTGACGATTACAATAAACCTGAGCATTTCAATGAAACCTTAAATAAACAACTTGAAAAATTAGGTGTAAAAACAATTGATGTCTATCTTTTGCATGCTTTGAATGAGAAAACTTGGAAGAAAGTTCAAGATTTACATCTCATTGAAAGTGCTAAGAAAGCTAAAGAAGATGGACGAATAAATCATTTAGCATTTTCATTTCATGACAAACCTGAACTACTAAAGGAAATAATTGATAGTAATGCCTTTGAAGTAATGCTTGTGCAATACAATATTTTAGATATTGTAAACGAAGAAATGATAGAATATGCAGCGAAAAAAGGTCTTGGTGTAGCAATTATGGGTTCTGTTGGTGGTGGACGATTAGCTGGTGAACCACCCGAAGAATTGAAAGAATACCTTACTCCCGGAAAGAAAAATTTTGCTGATTTAGCATTGAAGTATGTTTGGTCAAATCCCAATGTTTCTGTAGCACTCTCTGGTATGGGTTCTGAAGAAATGGTTGTTTCAAATCTTGAAGCTGCCAATTCAGAAGTAGTAACATTAACTCCAGAACAAAAGAAGAAAGCTAATGAGTTAGGTGAGAAAATAAAAACACTAACAGATCTTTTATGTACAGGTTGCAAATACTGCGAACCATGTAAACAGAATGTAAATATTTCATTTATTTTCAGAGCACTAATAACCTATCAAGTATATGGCCAAAAAGATCGTGCAAAACTTGCATACTCCAGAATTGGCAAAGAAGATTGGTCTCCTGGAGAAAATGCTGAAGCTTGCATAGAATGCGCTGAATGCTTAGAAAAATGTCCTCAAAAAATCGATATCATTGAACAGCTAAAAATTGCTCACGATATATTGACTTCTTAAATTAATAAAAAGCTAAAATTAGCAGTAATTGATACTGCTAATTTGATTATTTTTTTATTTCATCCATTGCGATACTTTGATTCCTTGCCAGCGTTTGATTTCGCCTGTACGCATTTTCTTGAAATCAGGTATCATCTTTAATATGATAATAACTACACAAGCCCAACCGTGTACTAATATTGGCCATTCACTCCAAAAGGTCGCATCTGTTACATAAAATATTGTGTTTAGGATTGCGACTGAAGCTGTTGCAGAAATTCCTGCTAGATAACTATATCTAATTATGATTAGCCATAATGGTATGCTTAACCACCAAACAAGTATCCCCCAAGGATTGAGTACTAAAAGTGCTCCTGAGAATACTGCAAAACCTTTGCCACCAGTGAATTTCATCCAAGGCATCCATAAATGCCCAGCAAAAGCTCCTACGCCAGCCAAAGCAGCCATCAAGGTAGTAAATTCAGGAAAGCTTGGAAATACTTGAGCAGGGAATATGAAAAATTTGGTTAGAAAAGCTGCTAAAAATCCTTTACTAACATCAAGTGAAGCAGTGATTAATGCCCAACCATAACCTGCTGTTCGTATGGTATTGCGTGTACTGACGGATCCAGAACCAGTTGTTCGGACATCCTGTCCTGTAACTAATTTAACTATTATCCAAGCAAAAGGTATTGATCCTAATAAATAACCTATAATCAAAGCTGATAATCCTAGAAGTACACCTAATAAATATTGATTCATCTTTATCTCCTATCTCTTGTTTGAATTATTATAACAATTACTAAGTACTAAAAAAAGGTGTTGCTCTTTTTAATAGTTTCTTAGATTATTCACTTTTAGCAAAAACTAAAAAAGAAGTTATGTCTAATCTTTATACTAATTAAAACATTTAAGAGATTTTTACTATGACCTCACTAAAACAAGATGCAAAAGATATCGGATTAGCATTAGCCTATGATTTAATGTTAGTCTTTCTAATAGTATTGTGGATTATAGCCATCGTGCTAGCTTTACTTGAAATATCAATGTGGATAGTTTTGGGTTTGTTTTTAGTAGGTTGTGGTATGTTCTTCGCTTTACTTTATTTCTCTAAAAAACATGAAGAGAAAGAACAAAAAACCGCTGTTACTACAGATGAAACTCCACCAAATGAATGATTTGCCGTAACCATTCTTGTTTTAAAATCTATACTCATAATATTTTACCATATAATTTATTTTGTAACCTATTTAATCAGTAAATTGGCTGAGGTAACACAAATGCTTGAGCGTGATTTCAAGGAATTAGGAAATGATGAACAGCTTAGAATTGCTTTTGAAGAATTTCAAAATCAAAAAGAATTAGCTCAAGATCACCTTCTAGAGAGAACTGAACTAACACATGATGATACTGTAGAGAAAATTAGCATTCAATATAACCTTCAACCTGAAATCGCTAAAGTTATTTATGTTTTGGAGTTTGAATATGATTTACCTAGAATTTTAACTACTAATTACTTCAAAGGTGAACTCCAACGATTAATTGACGCTAATTATGAAATACCAGATATCTATTCATTTAGAGTTCAGTTTTCTATTGGAGAAGGTTTTTGGATTAAACACCTTATTACTGATTTTCCTAAACAATTACTAAGGAAAATGACCAAATTAATCACTATTGACCGATCATTATTTGGTGATTTGCAAGGGGAGGTTGAAGATTCAGCATTATATATTATGGAACGAACATTCATTATTAATGAGATAATAAAACCAATGCTATTCTCTTGGATGAAAGAACATCAGAGAGCGACTTATTTTGATGCTGTTAAAATGATTATTTGTATGATGCAAAGGAAATCATTAGAAAAAGGGGAAGTGATTGTTAGTGAATTATGCAATCGTTTTAGCGCAAATATTGACTCAGTTGGTAATATTATCAATGAATTGGACAAAACTGGTTGGGCTTATCGAGCAATAAATGAGTTTGAAGAAATAAAAAGCAATATCAATCAATGTCATGGTAATATGAAAAAAATGGGTTGGCGAATCGCTTCAGAAATAATCTTGGAAAATAGGCTTATAATGGAATATATCAAATTGGATTTAGCAACAAATATCGATATCACAATGGAAAAAATGACTCTTAGTGAGAAAAAAGAATCAGCAAAAACATTAGCACAGAAAAAAGAGAGGATGATTACTGATAAATTATCTATCACCATACCAAAGTTAGCTAATGAATCAGAGGATTTTATTAGAAAAAATCTTAGAGAGCTAATAATTGAATATGCTGAAGAAGCAACATTAAGGAAGCATCAAAAACCAACTATTTTTGCTAAGGAATTTTTAGATCGTGTTTTACTTGAATTAGATATTGATCCTGATAAGATGGATAAATTACGGAAGAATTTTGATCATCAAATGATGTATCGCTTATCTGCTTCAGGCGGTAAAGAATTCCAAAATATAGATTTAAACGAACGTATCTTTAGTTTATTAGAAGAAATATTAGTTGATGTGGTAATTAGAAGCAAAGACATAATTAAACAGCTTGAAGAGGAAGAACTTCAGGCATCACTTGAAATACCAAAGAAGAAAGTAATTGAAATGGATGAGGAGCCTTCCTTAATAGAGAAAAATGAAGAAAAAGTTCAAGATAGAATTAAAGGTGCTTCTGAAAAGGATTTGTGGATTATTATTCGTGATATGTATCTGAAAGAACTCTTTGATTGCGAACAAGAAATATTAGCTGCTGCAAAAGTTCTCAAGAAATTATCGCTGGAATTAGGTTTGTTGTTAACTGAAAGCGAAGCTACAAATCATATAAACACCGAATTAGAAAATAAAGGGATCGAGGTTACTGAATCAAATAGAGAAGAAATTGATGCGAATATTTGTAAAATTGTTTATGCGAGAATAAAGGAAGAGCGTAAATATCGATAGATTGGTTAATTGACTTTCAGTCATCATCTTCAAAGATGCTGAATTTCTTTCTTATCGGTTGTTGAGATTGAGTAGATTGATTTTTTAGTATACGCTGGTTAGCAAATTCATCTTCAGTTTTAGCTTGGTGTAATGTTTGAGCCCAAATTTCAACTTCAATAGGCATGATGAATAATAACTCCAGCAGTTATTGAAATAATATGAGCATCTTGAGATATAAACCAAGGCAATATCGAGATACTAGTGAACAGAATATGAGGTAATTCTCGACAAAAAATGCGAATGATTATACTACTCATTCGGAAAGATTTCCCAGAAGACCTTTATAGAATCCATTAGTAGGTACAATATAGATAAAATAAGGGAAATTTGATTGAAATCAAGACAACCCCCCTAGAACAAGGTGTATTAAACCGACAAAAAAACCAAATGTTCAAAATTTCATAAGGGTTAATACATTTGGATGTATGTGCTGATTTAATTAATCTGCTAGAAAATGAACTCATAACCCTTAATTAGAACACTAAAGGGTGAACGAATGCCTAAAGAAGATGAATTTATACAGCCTTTGGAAATTTCTACGTTTTCCAAACCTATTCTTAAAGAGATGGGTGTAGATGCAATTTTTCTGGTTACATTCGATATTATTCTTGGGCCAATAGCTCATATCAATAAATTAACAACTGAGACCATCGAGTATCTTGAGTTTTTGAAAGATTTAGCACATTTAGGCGAATTTTATACTGGTATATCCCATGCTCAAATTGATAAAGTTACTACCAGAACAGGAGAAGAATTAATCATTGGGAGATCAACTAGAAAAGTAAATGAAATTGAGCTGATAGACATAGCAGTGGCTTTAGTATCAACAACCGATTATCAAAATGAAATTGTTAAAATGTTAAAATTTGCTGTAAGAACTGCTTATGGTAATCCTGAAAATTTCAGCAATTTGATTGATAAAATACTTTTAGAATATCAAGATATAGGAAAGAAGAAAGAAACTAGAACAACATTCAAAGATTTAGCGCAAAGTAAAATTAGCAATGTTAGTAAATTGTTTGAGAATTGGAATGGAATACTTCTCGTTGATTTTGAAAGTGGACGATTAAATAGTGCTTTCTTACCTGATTGGCTTGAAGCGGTAAAAATGGACCCAATCGATTTAGCACAAAAAGTGCAAAATATGTATGAAAATGGAATAATCATTCCTCGATCAAAACAAAAATTCACCATGGTAAGTTTGAAAAGCAAACAAGCAATAGTTGTTTCTACAACTAATTTACGTTTATCAGCAATTATTTTCCCAACACCACAAGGATTAACAAAAATACCTCAGATAGTCCAAGATATGGATATAGTAAACGAATCAATCGCTGAAGTTGGTCTCAACCTCAATGAGATTGCTATGATAACACTATTGAAAATGATTGATGAACGAATAAGTAAAGCAGCAACAAACAGTTTGATGAAAGAAATAACTATGGTAATGATACGAAGCTCAGATTTGATGCCAAAGAATCAATTGCCAATAGAGAAGTATGAATCATTTGAAGGGGAAATGCAAAAGAAATTCTTCCCAGGATTTGGAAAAGCATATAATGATTTCGATGGCACAAAATCAGTCATGGAAATCGCTCATAAACAGAATGTTCCATTAGAAAGAATGTCTGATTTTGTTGTTTATTGCATGACTCGAGGATTGGTTCAAGTATTTACTAAAAATGGTCATCGAAAATAAGAATAAATGATTGCCTTTTGATGGTAAATTCTAATTGAAATTTCATAGTGATAACTATGCTAGCAGCCCTCTTTCCTTCAACCGGCGACGACAAACAGGGCATGAGCCTTTAATTTTAAGCCATTCCGCAAAATGATTTTCGTGATAACGGCGATGACAATGAGGGCATTCAACCCATTTTTGATCAGGTAGGATCATACGTTTGCAAATTTGACAGATCTCATTTTCAAGATCATCAGAAGAACCGTTAAAAGTGGCTTTTGGTGGAAGAACTCTCAAAGGTGAAGGAAGGGTATCAGAAGGAGCTGCTTGAGTGTTCGTAATTTCATCCACTAATTCTTTGTCTTCGGAATCATGATTGCGAATAAGAGATTCTAGGGATTCTATTTTAGCTTTAATATCAGCTCTCTTTATACTTTCATAATCTCTATCTTTAGCTTTCAAATCTTCTAAGGCTCTAAAGGCAACCTCGCGTGCTTCTTTAAGTGGGTCCTTAAGTGAAGCTTCAGTTAATACTTGAGTGACTAATTTTAAGTCGTCATTTGCTAAGCTAAAAGTAGTATGATGTAAAATAAGCATTATATACAATCGCAAGAAGTCTGACTCTCGAGGGAGGTGTTTTAAGATTAATTTTAATTCATTGGGATTTCTATGTAATTTATGAGCCATGATGTTATACATTAACATTCGATTATATTCAGAAGGTTCATCATCTAATTTGGCTAAACATTTAGAAGGAATGGTTTCATTTACACTGCCTGCAGTGAAAAGACCATAATAGGAGTTTAACGCTTCATAGATAGCTGTTCGGGTGTAAATATCCCTGGAAGATCGAATGATTTTAGGTGCTATTTTGATTACTTCCTCCTTGTGAAATCCCATTTGCTTTAATACCTTACAAGCATCAGAGCGGTTTTGATAATTGTCACTCTGCTTTAGGTTAATAATAGCTGATGTTAAGGTTTCAACTTTAGAAGGAATAGTTAGTCACCAAAAAGAAAAGCTCACAAAATATTACTTAAAGCTTTCTTAAAGGAATTATACTTATTGTTGATGACAAAAAAATAAATAATAATACTGTATAGATAGTATATCTATTGAGAGGTTTAAAATAAATGATAGAAGAGGAACCTCAACTCGAGATAAATGCTGATAAAGAAATGTTTACAGTTAAAAAAAGAGCAATCGTTCCTGAAATAGTAAAAGGAATATCTGTTTTAGTTATAAGTTGGGATTTGTATTCAATAGTTGGTTTAATTAATTACAATATATTGAAATATCTTTTACCTGCTGAGCTTAACTTTGTTAACTATGCAAATCTAAGTGGTTGGCAATTAGCTATTAACATTACAGTTTCCATCATATTGGTCGGATCTTCCTTTATTGGAATAATATTGATTGCTGGGGGGACGATAATAGATGAAGGGAAGGAGCATAAAAAATTACAACAAACATTTCATCAGGTGTATTGTTTCTTGGTTTTTGCTGTAGCATTAAAATTAATACTAGCAGTTATTCTAAAGATAATTGAAGAATACTTCTATCCAAATTCACTACTATATTGGGATTTAGAGTCAGGTGGAATTCCTGCAAGTGTTCCTATATATGCTATTATTGTAACTACACTGGCGATAATACCACTAATAGATGTTGTATTTAATGTCATCGCTTTAAACAAAATTAGACTATTCTTTAAGAAAGGAAAAAAAGAAGACGCAGAGAAAAAAAATTCAATGTTTATGGTATTCATTGTATTAGCAATAATGCTTATTTGGCTTGCCTTTGCAATCTGGATGCTAGTGGAAATGATTGATATAAATGATCCAATGCAAGAAGTAATCATACCAACGAAAATTTACAAAAGCTTCTATATAATAATTGGTCTCATAATGATGTTTGCTTATATAGAAGTAGTAGGGGCGTTTAATACAAACTATTCACAATATATTAAATGGAAAAAAGAATCTACTTCGATTGTTGAAGAATAATTTTAGAAGTGGATAAAAATGGTGAACAGAATAACGATTATTGGAAATGCCGCTTCGGGAAAATCAACTTTAGCGGTTATGCTTGGAGAAAAACTAGGTTTACCAGTCTATCATTTGGACAAATTGCTTTGGAAAGAAGGATGGGTGCGAACACCAGAAGATGAATTCACTGAAAAACACCAAGAAATTCTAAGAAAAGAGAAATGGATCATCGATGGAGCAGCTTATGCTTCAACACATAAAGCACGATTTAATCGAGCTGAAATTATTGTCTTTTTAGATCTTCCTGTGGAAGTTTGCATCCAACGAGCAATTAAAAGAACAAAAGATGAAGAAATTGGCCCAAATCCTTATGTAAATAAAAACTGCAGTTATGCTAATGGCGAGGAAGCACAAGCAGAAGTTATTAGAATGTTTCAAAATGACTATCGTCCAAAATTACTCGAGACTCTTGAGAGGTTTCAGAATAAACTCATTGTTATGAAAGAATTCGATGAGAAAAAAGAAAAGCACATAAAAAATCTACTGAATGAAATTGATGAGTGTGTTAAGAAAGAAGAGTAAAAAAATCAATTGGTAGAAGTAGTTATAGATCCAAAGTAAGAAAGCACGGTAT
>JAEORJ010000107.1 GCA_016840945.1 Candidatus Gerdarchaeota archaeon | reverse complement strand
TTAGATGCCAAAGTTGTGAGAACATTAGCGTTGAATATGCAGCAGCCATCAAGGTTCCACAAGCGGAAATTATTGATGCTGTATGATCCAATGCGTGGGCTATTGCATCCCTAGTTTTCATACCTTTATCATAATATTCCTTAATTCTTGTTACCAGGAAAATATCATAATCCAAACCTAAACCCATCAGTATTGAGAATAACATCAGTGGTAATAACCAAAATATTGGTACATTGAATCCATATGAATAAACTAATTGTAATAATCCGAGTGTTATTGCTATGCTTAAAGCAATAGTAATAATCAATCTTATTGGTGTGAAATAAGATCCAAATAGATAGAATAACACTAGATATACTCCGATAACAACTACTGGAACTACTATCGGGAATGAATTATCGGTGACATTTTTTATTTCATATAGTACTCTTGCATAACCTATTACACTTACCTTACCAACACTTAAGGTACTCAAGTGGCGATCCTCAAAAATCTCCTTTACCGTTTCAGGGAGTGCTCCAACAAACCTTTCTGTTTCTTCGTGGTAGGGTGATACATCCATGTAAATTTCAATTAATAACGATCGATTATCATTACCAACGAATGATAAACTGAAGTCCTTGAATAATCCTTGATAAGCATCTAACATTAGCAAACCTAATGGTCTAACAGTTGTACGAATTGTTGACACATGATCCATACCTAACAATTCATCACACAGTATCGCTGTATGAAGTCTTTGAGTATATTCTAAGGGACTTGCTTCTAAATCATAAATAAGTAGATTTATTGGTGTTGGATCTCCGACTGACATAGATTCAGAAAGAATATTTCTTCCTTCTGTCCCTTCAAAATCAGCTGGTAACATTCCCATAAAATCGGTACTGGTATCCATTGTAAAAGTGAAATAAATGAATGGAACAGCTATCACAAATGTTAGTATTGTTATTGCTACACCTCTTCTAGTAATAAAATTAGAAAATCGAACCATAAAGCTCTTTTTCTTTTCAATTTTATTTTCATCTTCTTTTATTTTATAAACTGGTTTACCATCAGGAATTTCTAGAGAATTATTTTCAGACTCGTCAATTTGTTGTTTCTTCTTGAACCATTTCTGAGGTCTAAAAATAGTCTGTAGTATTTTTGGCCACCAAATAAATTCGCCAAAAAGCATGATGACCGATGGTACAATAAATAAAGCAGAGAGCATTGACATAACAATTCCTATACACATTGCTATACCTAATATTCTCAATAATGGAAAGTTGGGTATTATCATTGCACCAAATCCAACCATCACTGTTAAACCTGAATGGAAAACTGATTCACCTGCAAATCTAATAGCTATTTTTAATGCTTCTTTTTTATCCAAACCTTTCTTCCGTTCCTCATTGTATCTGGAAAAAATAAAAATACAATAATCAACTCCAGCACCAAGTGATGTAACAGTAAGGAATAAAGTTGCTAAGAAATGAATATCCATTGCAAAAGAAATAAACCATAAGAAAGCCATTGATACAACTATAGATGAACCTATTGCTATTAGGGGTATTAAAGGTGCTATAAAGCTACAAAAAATAATCAATAAAATTATGACAACAAAGGTAATAGTAAAGATATCAATAGATTTAGCATCTTCACCAGCTTGAGTAACCCATATGTTTGTAACATATTCTTCACCTGTATGATAAATTTGAGTATGTTGTAAATCCATTTCTTCAGCTACTTCATGAGCTAATAGCCCTATTCCTAAATCAGCGGTTTTTACCATTGTATCAATTTCATCAGAGGTTTTACCAAATTCATTATATTGTACAAGGATTAAACTTGTTTTCCCATCATCACTCAACACCCATTGTGATATTAAGCTTGGAACATCATCTATTGAACCTGGTGGAGGATATATTGCTATAAAAGCGTTCAATAATTGTTCAATAAAAGCATTCACTACAATAATCATTTCACTTTCTGTGGGATCTTCACCTAAATCATACATTGCTTCAATAAATGGTTGGACAAGAGGTTCGATAGCATTTACTAAAGTAGTTGTAGAAACAGGTATATTATCAGCAAATTCCTCAATTAAATCTAATATATCAATACTCTCAATCGTTGCATTTACAATTAAACCCCTAGTATCTAAAGATTGATAGGTTGTTTGATTGACTATTTGTAATTCACCTAAAACAGCACTTTGACTTAGATAAGCATTAGGCAAGGTAGAATTATCATAAAGATTAGCTGTAAATGTAGTGCCATTAATAATGCTTGTACCTAACGTAGTTATCTTCTCATAATAAGTGCTTGTCCAATTTTGATGATAAGTTTCTATTAGCGGATAAACATCACTATTATAAGCACCTTTGGTCATTCCCTCTATTGTAGTAAAATATTGAAATAATGTTGAATTTACCGAAGCGAGTGTTAAAGAATGCATCACTTGGTCATTAATCAAATAAGGATCCATTAAATAATTGTTAACTAAATTATATACTAAATCGACAAATGAAGCGTTAATACTCATCCCTGGAACGAAATCTGTTTCTAAAGCAATTATCTCATAAACAGAAGTATCTGGACCAGTTTCAAATAGACTGGTATTATAAACAGCATAATAATAGGTTCTAGAAATATTGAACCAAGTAGAAAGATATAGATTAGCAATTTGATTCCAAAGTGCATCAATTTCATTTTTTGTTTCATACATCATTTGTTGATAGTCCATTATTTCAGCAAGTAAAGTTTCATTTAATACAGTCCTTCCTGTAGAAACTAAATCCCAATATGAGCTATTATAATAATCAAAAACTGACCAAGCACTTTGAATATCAAAAATATCTTCACCATATTCTTGATAGATTCTATTTGTTAGTTCTCTTATATAATCCATATTTTCCTCAGAACTAATCGCCAAATCAGATTGTATGACAATAATGGTTGTTCCTGTAGCATTCGATGGAAAAAGAGAGTTATAAATATCATATCCTTCATTATATTCCAAATTATCAGGTAAGAATTCTAGCTCATTGTAACTTAGAACTTGTTGCAATCGAATCATTGGATAGATTGCTCCACCTAAAATTATTAACCATACAATTAGAATAATTTTATATTTACTTGTTACAAGATTTCCAAGCTTATCAAAAGCTGAGGGTTTATTTTGATCCTTTAACTTTGGTTCTTTTTTATTTCGCTTTTCTGCTGTCATAAAATTCGCCTTTAAAGTTAGTAATATCTTACAAGTTACAGACTATTATTTTCATATATCACTAATAATCATTTTTGTTTTACACTGAAAAAGTATAAAATATCTGCTAAAATTTTAAATTAATTTAAGCATTAATCATGTATTAGGTGTTGATATATGCCTTATAGAAGAATAATTGTTGAAGTAATATCACAAGAAGGTCAATGTGCAGCTGGTCATAAAGTTGGTGATAAGATTATTTTTGAAAATGATGAAAGAAAAGGAAAATTATGCTTAAGTGCTCTCTATTCCATGATACCAAAAATTTATGCAATGACCTATGAAGCCAATTTCCCTTGGTTGAAGGATAAAAATGCTGCTACCCATGCTTGCCCTGATGGTTACAACCCAGTAATTTTTAAAATCACTCGAGAAGACTTCCAAGAAGAGTGATTTTTTTATTTTTCTTTATAATACGATTTTTACAGTTAAATAAAACAAAGTTTAACATTTATATAGCTTAATGATTTCCAGCATTTAGAATTATATTTTGGTGATATAAAATTGGTATTTGATTTTCCTAGTAAAGAATGGATCAATGAATTTAAAGAATCATTAAATGGTGAGAAGGGGAAGAATTGGCAAGAAGCAGCTAAAACTTGGGAAGGAGATTTCCTATTTGTTATTGAGGCAGATGGAAAATTGAAAAAGAGTGTTGTATATTACATTGACCTTTGGCATGGTGAATGTAGAAATGTTGAATATTATGAGTCTGATGAAAATCTCCCTAAAACAGAATTTCAATACATTGGTAAATATTCTAATTGGCTAAATCTTATAGAAGGAAAAATTGATCCAATTAAGGGTATACTAATGAGAAAATTCAATCTTTTAGGAAATAAGGCTAAAGTTTTGCGAGCAGTAAAAGCAGCTCAAGAATTAGTTGCGACAGCTCAAAAAATAGAATCTAAATTCCTATAATTTTCCTTTTTCATCTTTAAAAATCATTTAGGGAGTATTTTTTACTTTCTTTTTATATTAATAATCATTTATTATAACCTCTAATTAAAATCCTATTTGAATTAGTGAGATAAAATTTTTGAATGGTAATTTATTTTGCACAATTGTTAGCTAATCTTATAGAACTGATATTAGAATGAAATATTTGCTCCTATTAGTAAAATACTTGGTGGTACAATGACAGGTTATAGAGGAAAAATAATTAGAGTAAATTTAAATGAAAAGACATATGCAATAGAAAATTTGGATTATGATATTGCTAGGAAATTTGTTGGTGGGAGTGGTTTAGGAGCATATTATTACTATAAGGATATTGAAAAGAAAGAAATTATTCCCCTGCCATTTGATTCTGAAAATAAACTTTATTTTTTAACAGGCCCTCTTACAGGTTTACCAGCTCACTGCACCAGTCGCTCAAGTTTTTGTGCACGTTCACCGCTAACATCTTTTTGGGGGGAATCAAATGTTGGAGGAAAGATAGGTCCTGCGTTGAAATCAGCAGGTTATGATGGGGTTATTATAGAAGGAATTTCAAAAAATCCAGTTATTTTATTAATTGACGATAATACCATCAAAATTATTGATGGTTCAAAATATTGGGGAAAAGGAACTTATTACACTCAAGAGAATTTGATAAAAGAACTTGGAAGCAATAAATTTGAAATAGCTTGTATTGGTCCTGCAGGAGAAAATTTAGTCAAATACGCTTGTATTATGACATATGGTGGTCGAGCTGCTGGTAGAACTGGTTTAGGTGCTGTGATGGGTTCTAAAAAACTAAAAGCTATTGCTATCAAAGGTACAAATACAAAATATGATCTCCCAATTGATTTTAGAAAAATTGCTGATGAAGCTCACAATGAATACAAGTCTACTTTTAGCTATGAACTCTTTCATGAATTTGGTACTTCAGGTTATATCGATGTTGCTCTAGAAATGTATGGTGATATGCCAATTAAAAATTGGTCTCAAGGAATTATGGAATCAGCTCATAGTCTTTCCGGAGTAAATATGAATGAAACTATTTTAGTAGGTAGAAAAGCTTGTTATCGCTGTCCTATTGCTTGTGGTCGAGAAATTAAAATTACTGAAGGTAGATATAAATTAGAAAAAATCGATGGACCCGAATTTGAAACTTGCGCTTCTTTTGGCACCAATCTTTTAATTGATGATCTTGAAGCAGTCTCTTTTGCTAATTTTAAAGCTAATGACTATGGGATTGATACTATGTCTTCAGGTGCCACTATTGGTGTTCTTTTTGATTTGGTTGAAAAAGACTTCATTCCCAAAGAAGATTTACCTACCAATATTAAGTGTGAATTTGGTGATGTAGAATCACTATTTTTCCTATTAGATGCAATAATTGAACGTAAAGGGATTGGTAATTTGTTAGCGGAGGGAAGTAAAGCCCTTGCTGAACATTATAACCATTTAGAATTGGCTCCTCAAGTAGCAGGATTAGAAGCAGCTTTCCATGATCCTAGAGCTTTTAGTGGTATGGCTATATCTTATGTTACTAGTCCTAGAGGGGCATGCCATTTAAACGGTGATGCTTATCTTATTCAACAAGGACTAATTTTCCCAGAAATTGCGGTTGATGATTTACCTGATAGTCGTTTTGATAATAAAAATCTTGCACAACCTTTAGCTAACCTACAAAGTTATAGACAAATGTATAATGCTATAGGATTATGTCAATTCTACAATCCATCAGCAACAAAAATTGCTGAATTATTATCTATGGCAATGAATGCTAAAATTCAATCTACTGATTTAATCTTAATTGGTGAGCGACTATTTGCCTTAAAACGATTAATTAATTTAAAATTGGGTTGGAGACCTGAATTGGAAAAATTGCCTTTTGTAATGTTGCAAAGCTTAGAAGGACCAACTAAAGGTAATGTACCTGATGTTGGTCTTCAATTGAAAGAATGGTATGAATATCGCAATTACGACATGAAAACAGGTAGACCTTCTGATGAAAAATTGCTTCAATTAGGATTAAAGTAGGCAATATGTTAGGAGAATAGCAATCTATCAATTTTTTTGTTCGAAAATGATACAATACTAATTTTTTTAAAACGAGAAAGCAATCTACTTTTGATAAAAAATTGGTGTAGAAACTTTGTCTGGAAAACTTACTTTGGAAGATTTAATACGAATTTATGGGCAAGCTATTTTTCCTAAAGATGTTGAAACAAAACTCATTATGAAACATTTTGACATTTTAATAAATCGTCATATAGGTAAGCGATCTATAGATAAAATCAAAGAAATTCTACTCAGTGCTATTGATACTGCTAGAAGAGAACAATATAAGGATCGTGGTGGAGTAATTGATTCCCCCATTTCTCGTTTAAGTTCAAGTATTGCAGTTAAAAGTGGTACTTTAGAAGAATCATCTACTAAAGAAGATAAATATGGATTAGGTTCAATAAAAAGTGGAATTGTTTCACAAAGATTACAAAAAAGCACTGAACAATCAGAGAAGAAATTAGAAGAAGATATAAACGAAAAAAGTGATTCTGAAAAGATTGACAATTCAGCATTGAAAGATAATGGTTCTCTTTTACCTTCAGTTGAGGATTTAACTGTTCTTTCAGGTGGCAATTTAGTTCGAGAAGATATAGAAAATGGAATTTCTTCTGGACATGTGCAAAGGGAAGTATCCATTCGTAGCTATAAAGTGAATGATGAAGGTAGAAGTGCAAGATGGGGTAAGGAAACCGTCAAAAATAGAAAGGGTTTACCTCAAGAAATAAATCATCCAGCATATATTTTTCATTCTGATTTATGGCAAATCGAAGCTGCTAGGGAAAAAATAGTTGCAAATCGTTGCGATATTCTCCAACATGTAATTCTTGATATGGTTGCAAATAATATCAATGTTGTAATGCTCGATTCTGAAAGTGAACCATTTTTTGTAGTCGAAGGTCATGGCTTACTTTATTCAAAGGATACTTTACGGGATAGAGTGAAAATCCATGAGTTAATCCAATTAATGATTATATCATGTGAAGCATGGCAGATTGCATTAAAACGACCTGAGTCAATGATTAGAGGACAAGATGCTTACGGAAAAGATAGCATGCATACAATTGATATGACAAGTGTAATTCCATTGGCAGAAATTCGCACAAAAATTGTTGATATAGATAATCAATTTAAAGCAAATTATGATAATCCTGATTTCTTGGCTCGGAAAGTTTTACATATCCTACAAAATCATAGGAAAAATGTCATATGGACATGTGGAGCATCAGTTATATCCAATTTGCGAGAAACGATTAAAGAACATAAAAATCTTATTGAAAATCCTGTTAACTCATTAAATGTTGTAATAGTAGGTACTAATGATGCATATCATCCGATTAAAGTAAAAATTAGTCCAAAAGGTGACATTTCTTTTGAAGAACTTTTCCCTGATTATTGTAAGAAACATACTACCCTAACTGAAAGTTCCTTAAAGAATATCTTTGGTAGTATTCCGGCTATTTTTGATTCACAAGACGCAGAAGCTTTTGGTAATGATCTTTATAATATAACTAATGCTGTTTATCAAAGATTAGGGTATAGTGCATTAGAAACTCAATTCGATCCAGGATTCATTAGGAAAAATCCCAGCGATATTATGCCACTTAGTAATCTTGATATTATTCTTCCACCTTTAGATTCCGAAATGGAAGATAAACTACTACGTAAAGGGTTCAAATTTATCTAAAAGCTAAAGAATACTAACTATTTGCGGGTTATTTGAGGACTAGTTGATTTGAAGAAGAATCTCCATATAGGTATTGATGATACTGATTCACTAAAAGGTTCTTGTACTACACATCTTGCTACAGTTATTACTACTCAGATATTTGACCTTGTGGAGTTTCTTGATTTTCCTAATTTAATTAGATTGAATCCCAATATTCCTTTTAAAACAAGAGGAAATGGTGCAGTAGCTTTAAGGATTAGGGGCGAACCCCGTGATTTGGAGCAATGCAAAGAAATCACAATTAAATCAATAGAAAAATTCGCTCGATTTGGTGAAGAAAACACTAATCCAGGTTTAGTTTTTATTGAAAATTCTATTTCTTCTGAGGTTAAAGCCTTTTCAGAAAGGGCTATGTGGGATGTTTTATCTATTGCTGAAGCAGATTCGTTTGGTTCCATATCGAATATTGAATTAATTAAATATGGAAATGGTCGTGGTATTATTGGTGGATTGGCTGCAATTGGCAATCAACTCCAAAATGATTTCACCTATGAGCATTTGTCTTATCGAAACCCATCAAAATATGGCACTAAAAGAATGATCAAAGAAGAAAGCATAATTGAAGCAGACAAGGCAACCCCACTTACTTTTAACAATGTTGATTATGAGTATAATTCTATTATGATTTTACCTCGAGGTGCTGACCCAGTTTTTACAGGCATTCGTGGTGAAACTGTAGATGAAGTTAGTGAAGCTTGGAACATGTTAATTCCTTTAGAAGATATTGATATGAAAATGATTTATAGAACAAATCAGCACACAAATCAGCATTTTGTCAAAGAATTCTCAGTAAAGGATTTGAAACCCCACTTATCAGTTTATCTTGATGGGGAGATAATTAAAAATTCTTTTTATATCGAAGGGAGTCATCTGATTTTTCGCCTGAGAGATGAAACTGGCGAAATTGATTGTGCAGCTTATGAACCAACAAAAAGATTTAGAGGTCAACTAAAAAATCTAATCATTGGAGATAAAGTAACAGTTTTTGGTGGGGTACGACCTGCTGAAGAAAATCATCCTATTACAGTTAATATCGAACGAGTGAAGATTGATTTTCTTTCAGAAAAGTATTCAATAAGTAATCCTATATGTGAAAATTGTGGTGCAAGATTGAAATCCGCAGGAAAAAACAAGGGATATAAGTGCTTCAAATGCTCAGCTGTATATAGGGATGCAAAGCCAATAAAAACTACTCTGCAAAGGAAAATTACTTTAAGAGAATATTTACCGCCAATTGTTGCTCATAGACATTTAACAAAACCAGAGTGTAGATCAAATAGAGATAATACGGGAAACTTGCTTCCAATTGAAGAAATGTCTAGACATTTAAGAGAATTGATTTTATATAATAGAAAATCTATTAATTGATTTTTAGCTAGAATTTGCTTTTTCTTCATCTTAATTAGCGCAAAGTTTTAATAAACTTTTAAGGAAAACATCAATAGAAATACTTCTTTGGGTGATACTCTCTTGATTAAGATTGAAGATTATACATTTGATGAAAACCTATTTTATTTTACAGGTGGAGATGGACACATTTGGTTAAAGAAACTCGAGGATGGCAAAGTTCTAGTAGGTTTTGATGATTTTGGTCAAAAACTTGCAGGTAAAATCTTATTTGTTAGGACTGTCCCAGCAGGAAAAGAAAGACCAAAAGGTAAAAGTTTAGGAACTATTGAAACTGGCAAATATGTAGGAGCTTTACGATGTCCTGTAACAGGTATGATAACTGAAATAAATCCCGCTCTAAAAGATAATCCAGGACTAATTAATGATGATCCTTATGGTAAAGGCTGGATTGCAAAAATAGAGCCATCTAATTTAGAAGAAGAACTTAAATCTGAATTTATTACTGGCGAAGCTCAAATTATTGAATATATCAATAAAGAAATTGCTGAACATGTAAAGTAAAATTTGGGGTTTTATTCCCAAATAATCTATTTTTTTCTTTTTTTTAATTAGTAAATAGGTAGATAACTAGTTATAAAATTGGTATCTTTATCCGCCTGCAACAATTTGAGTAATAATTATTTTATCATTATTTTTAACAATGGTATCTTTCGTAGCAGCTCGTTCATTCACTATAATTGCTAAAAGATCAATTGGGATATTAGTGAAATCTAATATTTCACTTAGAAGTTTCGACCCTTCAAATTGGATTTCTTTTTCCTTAAAACCAAACATTTTCTCTGCGAAACCAATCGTTCTAATTTTCATTTTAATCTCAATTATTAATTAGATACCAAGTAAATTAAGCATTACTATTTATGAAATAAATAAGATTTGTATTCATTTATTATTTAGTGAAATTTTAAATCACGAAAAGAATATTAATGACTTTTATTGTTACTTTTTTAGTTAAAAGGAGAAAAGATTCCATTGCCTAATTATGAAAGAGATTTCATTAAGAAGTATAAAAAAGCTAGAGATGAAAAAAATTCCATTCTATGTGCAGGATTTGACCCAGCTATCCCAGAACAAAGGGAAAATAATGTTATTCCTCAAGAATATTTTAAAGACAAATCGGTAGAGGAGGGGATGCTAGGGTTCTTTGAGCATTTTCTTGAAAGCGTTCATGAGAATTGTTGTGCTATAAAGCCAAATAATCAATATATTTTCCATTTTAGTTTGAATGCTTATCAAAAAATGAACAAGATGATTCATGAACAAGGACTGATTTCAATACTGGATCAAAAACTAGGTGATATTGGTTCTACAAACGAATCAGGATTTTATTGGATGAATAGAATGGGTTTTGATGCAGTCACCTTCTCACCTTTTGCTGGCAATATTGCAGAAGGCATAAAATCAGCTCATAAAGTTTCTATGGGAGTTATAACACTAACTCTAATGTCTAATCCTGAAGCAATTTATTTTATGAAAAACACTTTAATGAATGGCAAAAAGGGCTTCGAATACATTGCTCAACAAGTTGGTGAATTTGGTGGCGATGGTTTGGTTGTTGGAGCAACCGGACATGTGTCCGTTGAAGATATACGGAGAATTAGAACATTAGCTGGCGATGAGCCTGTTATGTTAGTGCCTGGTATCGGGAAACAACAAGGCGATTTGGAGAAAGTGATAATCTTCGGAGGAGATAATGTTTTATTAAATGTAAGTCGAGATATCCTTTATTCAGATAATATAAAAACAGCGGCTATTAATTACAATAAACAATTTAATGAAGTTAGAAAAGGAAAATGAACCAAGCAATGGTTATTTTCCATTATATTTTTTCTATCTTATCATCTTTCTATAAAGAGCTACATGATTAAATGGCACTGAGATTAATTGACTAGTTCTTGCTTGATTTTGTTCATTGATTTCTGCAGAATGTTCTGAACCATCCACAATAATCCTTATTGGATTTGGTAAACGAGACAAGTTCCCTTTTAACACCATGGAAATATTGAACATATCATTAATTTCCCAATGCATCTTTTTGGTATTATCAGGTTCTTCAGCTGAAGGCATAAAATCAGAAGCTGTCATACCAGTTTCAATTTCGTTACTGATAGTACAAGGAACTGGGGTAGAAGCAATAATAGTGCAAATATGAACATCCTCTTTTACTTGCTCTATTATCTTTGTAGCAAATATTTCTTCTTGGTTTTCAACGGGTACCCTTAAATTAATTTTCCAGATTATCGGAGCTTCAGTGACATCAAATCTTTGAAATATTTTAGTACCTGTGTTTACATTCGTGAAAATTCTTTGTGCGTTAACACCATAATTTTGACCGAAATCAATTAATTCTAAATCTTCAATTTGATCAAAATTAGAAATGCGCATTTCCATTGGAATTAAATCTCTAATAATCAATTCATCTAATGTTACGGGTAAAAGATTTATTACTTCAGAAATGAAATAAAGCTTCATTGCTCCAGTTTCATCTTCTTCTCTTTGAAGAGAATTATAATCTTGAACAATTCGAATTTCTTCTCCTTTTCGAATCATTATTGTTCGAGGAATCCTTCTTTCAAATTTATAATGAGCTTTTACTTCCCCATTTGATGGTACTTTGGATATATTCCAAGAAATCTTTAATCCATTATCTGTTAATTCTTTTTTGATCTTCCCGCCTTCTTTACAAGTAACATCAATAATTCTATAACAATAAGGAATTATATCTGATATTTTAATATCTGTTAAGTCTTTTTCAGTTTCATTCTTAAAAGAAGCTAATAAAGTATGTTCAAATAATTTTTCAGCAGATTCAATTTCGAGTGTTATTTTATCTTTATGATCTACTCCCCCACTATTCTTGTATTGAATAGTTCTAATAACTTTAGTAGTAACTGGTGCTTGGTGTTTCTCAAGTAAATCAAAAAGATCATCCTCAGAGAATAAACGATCGGCTTTAAGGATAGTTAATTTCGCTAAAACATCTGTTTCAATTGAAACAAGATCCGTTGATTCCACATCTTCAATCTTTACTCGCGAGATTTTTTCCAAAGCCTGTGATGCTTTCTTAATATATTGATATGCTTCCTCTTCATCAATTTTGATGCCAATTTTCCCCAAATATTCTGCGAACCAAACAGACATTCTACGATCATTAATTGGTAAATCAGTGCGATTTTGAATAAACAATTTTACATTTTTTGCTATAGTGAATAAGGATCGAGCTTTTTGCTGCATGATTTGTTCATTATTTTCATCATATACTCTAACAATGGCTTCTAGTAATTCTAAATCATTAGTATTTTGCATAGGAGTTATTGATAATGAAATACTAGCTATTCCGGGGAATTTTACAATTTCAGATTCTTTGTCATGTGATTCGCCCATATTTTACACCTTGGATCAAATTTGTTAATACTGATTAATCTAATATTCTAAATTTGGTTTTGGAATATATTAACCAATTATTATACTATGAATAAATCTTTTGTTGAAGGAAAATTTTTGGGTATACTATTTCAATAGATTAATTTATTAGAAGTCAGTAATAGAAATTATTTAGTATAATATTGTTACACTTGATTTCTATGGAGTAAATATCAATGCTATTTGCCATTAAACATGCATTA
>JAEORJ010000106.1 GCA_016840945.1 Candidatus Gerdarchaeota archaeon | reverse complement strand
TCAGGAGTGAACCGCACCTTCTCTAAACGATTCATTATGATAGCATCTTTTTTGCAATTACGTGCACATACACCACAACCAAAACATCTTTCTAAATCAATTTGTGCATATTTCTTCCCAGATTCGTTTGTTACTAAAGTTATAGCTTCTAGGGGACACTTCTTTACACAAACACTGCAACCATTGCAACTATCAATAATCACTTCAGGTTGAAAATTAGTTTTAATTTTTGGACTATAACCTAATCTTTTGTATGCTACTATTGCTTCACAACAACAACCACAGCAATTACAAATCCAATTAATATTGTTTTGAACATTATCGCCTATTTGCACTAAACCAAGATCAATTACTCTATCAATAATCTCGAAAGCTTCTTTCTTGGTTATTTCTCTAGCGATACCATGTTTTGAGAGTGTTTTAGCTGAACCGTTGAATGTTAAGCAAACATCAATTGGATTATCGCATGCCTTTCCGAGATGTTCCATTTTGTGACGACAATAACAATCACCAACTGTGATACAAGATGCGGTCTCAATTATATGAGATACACGTTCATAATCTAGAACTTCCGAATAATCTTGTTCTTGAATTGTTTCTTCTTGAACGAAAACACGATCAATTGGTGTATCAGTAGCGAAAATAGCATTAAGAAAATCATCTTCCTTGTTTAAGTATTGGTAATAGAGTTCAGAGAGAATTTTTCGATCGAATTTCCCATCAGTTCGCATAAGAGAAAATTCAAAAAATCCTGCCATTGGTGGCGCTAAAATATATGTTCTTTCTTCATCTTTTTCTTGGCAACCATCAAACATTAATCCTTTATCTGCCAAAGCATCTAGAATAGTTCCTGCTTCTTCTGGTGTTTTTTTCCATATTTTTGCTGCTTTTTTTGCAGTAACAAAATTAATTGGTAAAATTGAAACAAGTTTTGCTTCTTCTTCTGTGAAGAGAATTTTTAGAATATCAAACAAAGCTTTAGATGGTGGAGCGCCTTGTGGAGCTTTATCTAACCTTTGCTGTAACTCGAGATAACTATTGCTTTTCTTCTGTTTGCCTTTATGGCCCACTCTGACTACCTCTGCTTATTGTTGAAAATATATGCCATTAATTTACTTCTACTAAATAACAAAGAAGCTATACTTAACCTTTACCCAAAACAACTAAAAAAAATTGAAGATATGAGTTATTTTTTCAATAACTCAAAATATTTAGAGAATTTCAAAACATATCTTAGTCCCTTAATTTTTAATTTGCCTGTGAAAATAGCTTTCACTGGATTTATCTTTCCAAGGCCAAATCCTAAGAATGTTGGTTTAGAAGTTATTATTGCTCCATTACATGATTTCTTATTTTCCTTAATTATTGCAGGAGTATTTTCAAGTTGCAAAAACTGTACTCGCCCTTCACTAAAGGTGACTTTTATCGCATATGGATCATCTTTTGCAACTAATAATAAAGAATAATTATCTTCTTTGAATTCCTTTTGGAACTCTTTATTGATATTTAGAGATTTAAGCATGACATAGATGATAGCTGCAAATCCTTTGAATCGTGTAACATCTTTATACAATGGAAGAACCATTTCCATCGATTTTGTGAATCGAACAATTATCTCATCTATTATCTGTTCATTCATTGGAGTAGATAACATAAAAGCTGTTATACCTCGAGAAACTGTATAGAGGTTATTTATAGCCATTGCAACTTGCAAATATTTTCCCAATTCAAGATATTGAATCGTATCAAAAGAAAGTTGTTTTGCATTTATTGGTGCTTTATCTTGGAAATGCATATAAACCATAGATTGAGTTCGTCCAACATTACAAGTTACTCCTAATGAATCCATAGCTTTTTTCAGCCCTTCTTGTATTCTTAGTCCTAAGTTATCCATTCTCTTGACTTCTTCTTCAGTATACAATTCAAGAGCAATCTTTCCAGCAACCATAGTCATAGCATTACCACTAAATGTTCCTGAATGGGCAATAAAATCTTTCTTGGTTGGATTGAATTGTTCGATCAATTCTCTTCTCCCACCAAAAGCTCCTACAGGAAATCCCCCGCCAATAGTTTTACCAAATGAAGTTAGATCGGGTATAACTCCTAATAATTTCTGTATCCCACCTGTAGTAACGCGGTAAGTTATCACTTCATCAAAAATTAAGAGAATATTGTATTTCTTTGTTAATTCGCGTATCCCTTTCAAATACTCAATAGAAGCAGCGATCCCACCTGCAGAACCTAAAACTGGTTCAATAATAAAAGCAGCAATGTCTTTGTGATGCTTTTTCATGATTTTTTCAGCGACTGCAAGATCATTAAGAGGAACAACGAAAACATCTTTGAGAAGCGTTTCCGGAATGCCTTTCTCAGCAGTTGGTACTACCTTTCCTTCTGAAATCAAATCAGAATTAATATTTACTTCAACGTAATCATGAGAACCGTGATAACCGCCATCAATTTTTATAATCTTATTCTTCTTAGTAAAATATCGTGCTGCTCTAATTGCAAACAGTGTTGCTTCTGTACCTGAATTGCAAAAACGAATTTCGTCTATTGAAGGTGTTCGTTCACAGATTAGTTTGGCTAATTCATATTGGACTTGCATGGGAGCGGCATGTGCAGTTCCTTTTTTTAGCTGTTCTTCCATTTTTTCAATTATTTTCGGGTGCGCATGTCCGTGCATTAAAACAGTCATGTTATTCAAAATATCTATGTAACGATTCCCATCAACATCCTCAAGAAAACATCCTTCACCTTTTGTAATAAAAAAAGGATAAGGATAGAAATAAGCTATATTTCTTGTTCCTCCTCCTGGGAGCCATTTTTGAGCTACTTCAAAATGTTTTTTGGACGTTGGTGTTTTTGCTTTATATTTGTTCAGAATATCTTCTTTTAATTTCTCTAAATCTACAGTTGACAAATTGGACTACGCTCCATTGTACTAAATTATGCTTATTAAATAGATTTTATACTTTGATACTTTTTACATCATTAGCAAGTAAAACTTTAGTAAAAGTTTTTTGTGAGATATCTCAAAATAAGTAATTGCATTAGATTTCAATAATTATATTATACAAATTTTATAATATAATAACCATTTTAGAATAACTTAATAATAAAAAAATCCCTTTAATTTATTGGTATAATTTTCAGCAATAAATTACTCATATTAATAAGTGTGTAAAAAATGAAATCGATTATCAATAATAACTATAGAAACATTTGGCAACCTGCAAAGGTTGATGGTGGTGGTACCACTCGAGCGAAACCACTCGTATCTGGATATGTAGGAGGTAAATAATATGACTGATGAAATTTTAAGTATTCTCGAACCTTTTGTAGCTAAAGCTCAAAAGCTTGGTGCTGATGAGGTAGAATTTTTTGCTCAAAGGGATTCTAATAAGGTTGTTAACTTTGAAAGCAACAATCTCAAATCAGCTGAAGCTAGTGATGTCGACGGTGTTGGTATTCGTGTACTTATCAACAAAGCAATAGGTTTTGCCAGTGTCAACTCTTTTGATAAAGCAAAGATTACCACATCACTTAAGGAGGCTATCGCTATAGCTAAAATTGCCCCTCCTGAGGATTATTATTATCTTCCTGATAAACAACAAATTACCTCAATACCTGATTTATATGATAAAAATATTGAATCCTTCTCTATGGATGATATCATTTCTAATGGTCAAGCTCTCTTGAAAAGTGCTACAGAATATGATAAACGTGTGTCAGTTGATTCAGGTTCGTTCTCAGCTAGAATTCGCACTAATGCTCTTGTTAACTCCAATGGTATTAGTATTTCTGAGAAGAAATCATATTTACAATACAATATTTTTGGTATGGCTATTGATGGTGATGATGTAGGTTCTTTTGATTACGATTATGATTCCCTTGTTAAAGTAAAAGATATTGATGTTGTTCAAACTGGTGAAACATTTGCTAAGAAAACCCTTAGTATGCTTGGAGCTCAGAAAACTGAATCTTTTGAAGGAACAATGATTCTTCCACCTGAGGTTGCTGGTGATTTGTTATCTCTTCTTCTTTATTCAGTAATTGCTACTAACATCCAATCTGGTGCTAGTTATCTTCAAGATAAACTTGGCGAAAAAATAGCTGTTGACCATTTTAGTATGTATGATAATGGTACTTTGAAAAATAACACTGGTAGTAGCAGTTTTGATCGAGAAGGTGTACCACGCAAACAATTGAATATTGTCGATAAAGGCACCTTTACTGGCGTTCTTTATGACACTTTTACTGCTAACAAAGAAAAATTACCAAGTACAGGTCATGCTAGTGGTTCCTTTAGGAATATTCCAGGAATTTCACCTACCAATCTTTTTGTTGAACCAGGAAAAACCTCAATTGATGATATAATTTCTGAGATAAAGGATGGTATTATCATTCAACGAATGAGTGCTATGCCAGATCCCGTAGCAGGTGATTTCTCAGGTGTTATCAAAGGTGGTAAACTTATCAAGAATGGCGAACAAGTAAAGACCTTAAAGGAAATTACTGCGGTTGGTAATGTATTCGAGTGTTTGAAAAATATCACTCACATTAGTAAGGAATTCAAACCATTACGTGGTGGTCAGAATTGGTTCTTACCCTACCTTGTTATTGATGGCATCAAATTTGTTTCATAGATTTAAAGGTTGGAATATCAACCTTCTTTTTCTTATTCTGTAGAACTCATTCTCAGATTAATGAGAACCATTTAAAATACCTAATTATATCTAATTAATAGGAGGATGTTAACAAATATGGCAAAATCGATTACTGTACTGATTGTTGTTTTAGCGGTAACAGCAGCTTGCGTCCCTGCAATAGTAGTACCTATTCATCATAATATGAATGCTAATTCTGAGGTTACAATTAATTTAATTTACAATGCTGGTGTGATGATAGAAGCTATGGGATTAAGGATCTATATTGATCCAATAAATTTACCATCTAACTATTCTGATTATCCAGCTGATGCTGTGCTCATAACGCACCCACATGAGGATCACTATATGTATTATACTGTAAATATGTTGCAAAAAGAGGATACACTTAATGTTTTTCCTGCTATTATGACCACTGCTATTTCAACTTACAATGGCTTAGGTGTTGTTCCCGAAGATGAGTTTAGTGTGGGATCAATAAAAGTGACCGCTTTCTACATGTATACATTACCTGTTGATCCATATCCTGCAAGTCATCCCAGAGAAAGCAACTTTACTAGTTATCTTATCGACATAAATGGATTTACAATCTTTCATGCAGGCGATTCAAAAACTATTACTGAGTATAATGATATAGCAGAATTAGTTGATGTAGCTCTATTACCTATTGGTCCCGGTTGTCAAACAATGGCTGATTATGAAATAGTTCAAGCCTTAAATATCATTAAACCATCTTACTTTATTCCTATTCATTTTGAAGCAAGTGCTTGTGATAGTTTTATTTCTACATATAGTTCAATGATTACTAATTGCGAAATAATTCAATTAGATTATTACAGCATTCATAAATTTAATATAAATTAAATCTAGAAAGAACATTTCGTTTCTTTCTTTTTTTTCTAATAAATGTAGCAATGCAAAAATTGTAATAGTTGATTTTTTTTCTCTACAATTATTAAGAAAAACAATTGAATGATATAGCTAGAAATTATTTATTATATCAAATCATGTGAGTGTGAATAATTTGCCATTGGAATCAAAAGACGAATTATCCTTTACTCCTCGAGAGTATCAAATAGATGCTACTGAAAGGATTTTAAAATCCATACTTGAGGATAAGAAAAAAGCAACTGTACTTTTACTCCCAACTGGAATGGGAAAAACAAATGTTGCTATAATGGTCGTTGCAGAACTTTTGAGAAAAGGTTACATTAGCCCTGAAGGTAAAGTATTATTCCTCTCTCCTGATCGCAAATTAAAGCACCAATTACATGATGTTTGTCAAGCTGATCTTTCAAGTTATGGTGGCTCATTCTTACTTCCTGAAGGTCAAAGCTTGCCACCACAGATAATTCAAAAACACTTTGCTGTCTCGAGATTTATTTTTGCTACACCAGCTTTACTAATGAACTCTCTTTTTGCTCGAACACCATCTCAAAGACGTGTTCTCCCTGAAGACTTTGATAAAGTAGAATTTATTGTTGTAGATGAAATTCTCGACATAACAGCTCAAACTGTTAAAGGCGGTGGATTTCGAATGGAT
>JAEORJ010000105.1 GCA_016840945.1 Candidatus Gerdarchaeota archaeon | reverse complement strand
TATTAGGGATTTTTCTAGGAATAAGCACTTTTACCCAATTTAATATCTTTTCAATTTTATATATCGCTCAATATTTATTATTAGTAACGTTTGCTTGTAATATCAATTGCTATTTTGATATGGATGTAGATAAAAAATATAAAACTAATTTATACGAATCAATGAATAGGCTGGGGAAAAAAAACGTTAAATATATTTTAATAATTGAGTTAATTTTAATTTCAATTATTTTCATCATATTTTTATTAAATAAGTTCTATATTACTTTCGGTTTAATAATATTTGGATCTATATTAAGTATAATTTATTCTGCAAGACCTTTTAGAGTTAAATCTAAAGGACTTTGGAGCCCAATTCCCGTCATTATAGGAATGTTCGCACTACCTCTTCTAGGAGGATATTTTCTCACTAATTTTTGGATTTCCTTAGAGTTTTTATTATTTGTAATAGGATACTCACTTTTCAATGAAGGAATAAATTTCATTAACACTTGCGAAGATTATTCAGAGGATAAGGAATCTGGAATAGAGACATGGGCACATGTATTTGGATTAGAAAAAACCATAAATTTTGCATTCATTTTTACCTTAGTGGGAACAATATTAGCGAATTTATCGTTGTTATTAACTTTAATTTTTACAGAAAATATCAACAGCATATTTTTCTTCATAATTTTAGGGTTCATTATCTTATCTCTTGTATTCTCATTTATTACTTCTTTAGAAGTCCATAAAGTTAAAAATAGAGATGATCTTGAATTATCTGCAAAGGATAATGCGAAAAATGTTCCAAAATGGTTTATAATGACTCGATATCCTCTTTTAATTGTAAGTATTTTGTTATTAATCTTTTAAAAAATATGTGTCAATATTTATTGACATGATAATAAATATTGTCATGAATGATCATCCAAAATGATTCCCGGAGATTTAAAGGGAGGATGAGACAAATACCTTCTTAGGTTATTAGGGATTGATAAGATCCCAATAAATAGAAAACCTGATTTAATTAAAATTACGTAATTTAGAAAACTTTTATTGAAACTTAGAAATTTTACTCGAAAAAGAGGTTAAAAAAATGGTAGTTTCAAGTCTTAAACGACATTGGGTTAGAGCGGCAATAATAGCAGTCATGTTTTTGGGAGCTGGTTTAGTACCTACAGTTATAGAAACTCAGCTCCTTCCTATCGCACAAGTCTCTTCACTTTTAGATAATTTTACTGATGATCAAACAGGTGAACTTAATTTTCAAGCAGTCTTCGATATGATAGACTTCAATGAATTAAGAAATCAACCTGGAGGAATAACTTTAGATCCTAGTAGCACTTCATCAAAAACAATACTCAAAATGAAATTATTATTTGAGAACAAGGAATCGTTGGCATATTATCCAATGAAAATACCACAAATTAAAGCTTCAATTTATTACAAAGCAGGATTACCTTATACTGCAGATGCAGATTTCTTATTTAATTTTAAGGAATCTGAAGATCTTGTTAGAACTGGTGGAGTAGTACCTACTCCCACATATGATTATAGGGCCTGGATAAATGTAATGGATTTGGAAATTCCTCAAGAATATAACATTCAAAAAGGAAGCACTCAATCCGTTGAAGTTATTTTAACACTTAAAACTAACGGAGAGGAATGGAATGCTTTAGGGCAGATGCTCGGAACACTCATTAGAGATCAGGGTATTGGACAAGATATGATGTATCTAAAAGGTAGTGTATCTTTAATGGGAATTCCTATTCCAATTGATTTAGCTATCCCTAGTTTTTACCTTTCTGATGCAGAAGAAGCAGGAATTGGTGGTGGAATGGGTGGTCTAATGGATATGATTACTCCTTTAATGGATTCGATTTTTGTTAGCGATACAAATAACATGTCATTTAATATTGCTGATTTAAGAAATTATGACGATCAAAATCAAAACATGTATAGAGATTGGAACGACACGACAGCAGACGGTATAAAACAATCAGACGAAGAATGGTTAGAACCACTTTTAGAGAATGGAACTTTATCTGCAGATTTATTTTTACCATTAAATCCCGTTTTCACGATGAATGATATGGCAATCACCATTCCAGAAAGTACATGGAACTTACAAGAAGAAGCAGATCCTGATACAGGTAGGATTTATAATCAAAGTGAATCCCCAAAATCTCATACTATTTGGTCTACAAGTGAACAACAATTATTATTATATCTTCCAGAAAGTGCAGCGGAAGCTTTGAATGAATCCTACTGGAAAAATAGAGTAGTAGCTACATTAGGATTTATTCATAACCGAACTTTAAATATGGGAGATGTAATAAGAACAAATGAATTAACGCAATATTCTACTTATGATGAGGCTTATTTACCAGTAATTATGGGAGCAGATTTAAGGCTTACTGGAGATGCTAGAGTTGTAGATGGACATTCGTTTACACCTGGCGATGCAGTAGGATCATTATTACCACAATTATTAGGTGGTCAAAACTTATCTGTTGGAGTTATTGGTAATATAAAAGTCAATTTAGGTCAAATGCCATTAGCATTAAATCTTCAGATTGAACTTCAAGATTTGAATATATCTTCTTTAATGGGCGGAGAAACACAATCTACTTCTGTTAATTCGCTTTCGACTAGTCAATCAATACTTGATAGTATAAGCAATCCAACAGATTTACTTTCTTCATTCATGCAATTAGATAGACTCATGTTTAATGGTTTGGCATTAGATACTTTCGCAAAAATTGTTCAAGCAAATCTAAGTATAGATGCGGGATTATTCTTCCCCTTTGGTTTTTACTTGCCAGAGACAATAGAAGAAGCGGAACAATTCATTGGTATTGGTGGTGGACCAATTCAAATGTTTAATGACACGAAACCTTCAGATTGGGATACTTTGAATGTAACGAATCCAATATATTCTTCTTGGGATAACTTAACAGGAGCGCAAAATGCTTGGTATGAAGATCATATCATCATGAACCTTTCAATTGATGGAGAATCTTTGACACGTTTTATTTCAGAAACATTAGTTACGTTAGGGCAAATGAATGGCGGTCAAGGAATAGCATACCATTATGGAAATGCATTTTCTAATACTTTATTTGGACCTTATGGAAAGGTTAAAGAAGATTTACTATCAGGTATAATTCCAAATGGCGAAACGATGAAGACAGCTTTGAATGTAACATTAGATCAAAGTAAGTTGAATTTAACAGAAGTTATTCCAGATTTCGGTCCAGGTCTTGATGGAATGCTTCAAGAAATGGGTATAGATACTCGATTACTTGATTACATCAGACAAGGTCTAAAAGATATTGGTAACTTGACTATGCTCGATTTATTAGATATGGATATGTATACTTTTATTAAATTATTATATAATCCAGAAGGAGCAATGAACGATTTATTTGAATACATGGTTAATATTAGTGTTTTTGAGAAATTTTCAATTTCAAGTCTAATTGACAGTTTGCTAGGGGAAGATTCACTACTTAGTGGAACAAGCTCTGGTTTAATGTCAGGCATGGATCAAATACTCGTTGAATTACCAAACATGTTACAAGCAACTGGAATAGATTTCAATTCGTTACTACCTGATATAATAGACTACTTAAAACTTAATATTAGTTCAGAAAAAGGAATTAAACCCTTTGAATTAATAGACATCATAATGTCAGGAAGTTCAGGCGATGCACCGCAATTAGGAGAAGGCATGGATTTAATGAGCATGATGAGTGGACTAGATCCAGATGGATTAGTAGAATTAGTAGAGGATCTTCAAGATTTCATGAAAGCTGTTAATATTTTTGATTTATTGAACACTGCAGTTGGAAATGTTATTCCTTTCGTTGATTATATGAATAGGAGTAAATTATTTTCAAAAGAAATTCTATTGCCTTTAATAGCTGATTTATTACTTACTGAAACTGGAGAACCGATGGAACTTGATCTTCCAGCACTTCTTAATGCTCTCAGTGATTTTGTTACTGCTTTCTTAAAGGAAGATGTTGGATTTGAACATATGGCTACAAATGTATTTCCATTATTACAATCTGCAGAAAGTACGATTCCAGTAACATTTGGTGATAATTCATATTTTGAAAATTCAATGGAAAATGGTTTTAATGCATATCCGTTAGGAACTGGTAATTTTACAGCAGATACTCCTCCATATGATAATCTAAGATTAATATCTCAAATGGCTCTAGGAATGACACAATCTGGCATGGATGCAGAAATGGTTTGGAAGTTATTAGAAGAATTAGGAATCATAGACTTTGGTACAGGTGATGATCCAAACGCTGATCCCCTCGCAAGTCTTAGTGCATATTTGCCCATTGCAGGATATTTTGTACCCTCTGGTGAATGGCTTTCTTTCTTGAGAGAATTAGGTATATGGAGCCCATGGGAAGGTTTTACCCATTTATTGCTTGGTATTCCAATACTTGGTACTTATGATGTAAGTCCATTATTAGGTAAATTATTGAATTTAGAACGTTTTCTGGCAACAGGAGCATTACATTTAATGCAAGATGGATTAATATTCTTGGATATGGGTTATGTCTTAGGATTTCCTTTATGTGTTTTTGAGAATGCATCATATGGTAATCCATATTATTATCAACCAGGTTATGACACTTCTCATAATACAG
>JAEORJ010000104.1 GCA_016840945.1 Candidatus Gerdarchaeota archaeon | reverse complement strand
ATGCCAAACTAATTTTAAAGAATTGGCAAAATAATACTCAAGAAGCAATTTTTGAGAGCCTTAGTAATTATTCAAAATGGTATCCCTTTCCTGATGAATTTGATAATTCTATTAGAAATGAAAATTTGACAAATATTGCTACTAGTATTGGTGAATCATTAAAGAAACTAATAACCAAAATATCTGTTGTAAATGATTGTGAAAAAGCTTTCTTATTATCAGGTGGATTAGATTCCCGCATTCTTGCTGCATCTATACCAGATAAATTCAAGGGAAAAACTGCAACCTATACATATGATTCAATTAAAGATGGTCATGAAATTAAAAAAGCTTCTAGTATTGCTAAGAGTTTAAATTTGAAACATTATACACAAATAATTGACTCTGAATATATAGTTGAAAATTGCTATAGACATATGTGGCTCAATGAAGGATATTCTAATCATGTTGTAAGCATTCTTCTGAAATTGATTGAAACTAATAGTGATAGAAGAATTTTCTTTGATGGGTATGCAGGTGACACTCAATTTGGTGGGGAGTTTCTCAATGATCTTGGTCATATGATAAAGAAAAAACTGACTCCTTCAATTCAATTAGAAGAAATTATGGATTCACATGAGTATTCATTTCATAAAAAAATTTTACCAAAATTAGTTCGCTACAGAAATTATAGTTTGGAAAAATTGTTATCTTCAAGTTATAAAGATCAAAGTTCAATGATGTGGAACATTAAGGATAAAAATCAAATCTTAGAATGCTTACTCCTACAAACAAGAATTAGAGGTTATACAATCGGAGGGCCAAGAACAATGATAAATTATTCTCCTGTTGTTTTACCCTATTATCATCCTGAAATCGTTGATAAATATATCATAATACCTCAAAAGTTTAGAAGGAAAAGAAAATTTGAATTAACAACTCTTAGTGTCATAAATAATGAGTTATGTAAAGAGTCATCAACTTCTTTAAAATGGTATAATAAATTAGCTTCAACAATATTTGTTAAATTTGGATTATTAATATTAAGAAAATTAGAAACCTTATTTAGAAGAAAAATTATTCCAGCTTATTCAGCAGTTCCTTATTATGATTGGATGCGTGAACAAAATAACTATCATAAAATGTTAAATGAGATAATAAATGATCAAAATTCAATCATTTGGAATTTTCTTGATATTGAAAAAACGAAGAGATTCTATAATGATTTTATTAGAAGGAAAAATCATTACCATAAATTTATCTTACATATATTTGATTTAGAAATGATTTTAAGATTGTTTTATTCATTAAAAGATGATACATTACCAGTTTTTTATTTTAGTGAATCTCTTAAACTTAAAGAAAAAATTAATCTAAAATTAAATCTAGATTATTTGAAAGCCTTAACCTTAACAAATGATTTGTGTTAAAATAGGTTAATTAAAGTCTATTTTTGTAGAAATTTGCCTTTTAATCTTATATATAACAAAATAATTGATAGCAATGCTACTGAAATGAATGTATAATAAATAGAAGGATTTGAAACATCACATGAAGCAGGTAATACTAGATTTGTAGGTATATCTAATGGATCTAATGGATCAGTTCCCTCTAGATATTCGATAAAATCAGTAAAACCATCTAAATCAGTATCAATTAAATTTGGATTTGTTTTTAAAATATTAACTTCAAAATAATCACTTAATCCATCAAAATCTGAATCCCTTTCTAAAGGATTTGTGTTGTAAGTATTTATTTCATCATAATCTAAGAGATAATCCATATCTGTGTCACTTGATAATGGATTTGTTTCATAATGATAAATTTCTTGATAGTCAGTTAATTGATCAAAATCACTATCAGGATTATTTGGATTTGTATTATATTCAGCTTCGATTTTATTATTCACACCATCAAAATCATTATCAGAAAGTGCATCACTTGCATCGAGAGGATTTAAACCATATAATACTTCATAACCATCTGAGATTGTATCTTGATCAGTATCCCATACTAAAGGATCAGTAAAATAAAGCAAAATTTCCTTATTATCATTTAAATTATCAAGATCACTATCTTTAGTATTTGGTGATGTAAAATATAAGAAAATTTCATCATAATCAGTTAGAGTATCTGAATCGGAATCAACCGAATATCCTTTTGTGTGATAAACAAAAAATTCCATATAATCAGTTAAATTATCAGAATCTGTATCATTTAAATATGGGTTTGTTTTAGCATTATATTCATTTAAATTAGTTAATCCATCTAAATCAAAATCTAAATTACAATCATTGAATACTAAAGGATCTAAACCATAAGTAGTTTCAAAACCATCACCTAATAAATCATGATCTGTATCATAGAATATTGGATTAGTATTATAGCTATTTATTTCATCCCAATCTGTTAATGTATCGGAATCAGAATCCATAGCATTAGGTTTTGTTCCATAATTAAATTCTTCAATATTTGTTAAACCATCTAAATCATTATCATCTAAACTATCATTATAAAATGGATTTAATTGATAATTTATTTCAAAACCATCAGAAATACCATCTGAATCGGTATCATTATTCAATGGTTGAGTTTTATAAAAGAATATCTCTTCACCATCATTTAATCCATCAAAATCTGTATCAGCATTTGTTTTAGAGGTATTATAGTAAACTTCCTCATTCAAATCATCAATTAGATCAGAATCACTATCCATATAACCTGTATGTAAAATTGTACCAAGAAAGCTATACCATGGGCATAGATTAACATTTACTTGCTTATTTATTGTAAAACAGTAGAATGAATCATTTTTTGAACCTACCAAAATTTCTAGTACATTGTCATTATCAATATCAAGAACAAATGCTGTTGACTCAAAATTGATCCCTAAAGTATAATCAGTGATTAATTCACCTGTCCTATCCAAACAACAAATTTTATCTGAACAAATTATAATATCTAGTTTCTGATCACCATCTAAATCACAAATAATAGGTGAAGTTTGAATGAAAAAATCTGCTAGAAATTTCCAATAAAGTGTACCATCATTCAATAAACAGTATAGATTTTTCCCCCAACAACCAATTATTATTTCTAGCTTACCATCATTGTTCAAATCAGCAACTGCAGGTGATGAACTAGAACCTTCATTCATTAAAAATTTCCATACTAAATTACCATTTGAATTAAGGGTGTATAAAAAGCCATCAGTTGAAGGTATAAGCACTTCATAATAGTTATCATTATCTAGATCAGCAACAGTTGCAGATGATAAAACAGCATTATTGGTTTTGTATTTCCATTTTAAACTTCCAGATGAATCTAAACAATAAATGTTACTATCTAGTGCTCCAAAAATAATTTCAATATTACCATCATTGTTTAAATCAGCTATACTTGGCGATGCACGTATATTAGAGAAAGTGGAGTATTTCCATTTTAAACTGCCATCACTGTTTAGACAATAGAGCGTTCCATCATTTGAACCAAATAAAATTTCAAAATTACTATTTTCATCAATATCTGATATAGCTGGTGATGAAATAATAATTCCATTAGTTGAAAATGACCATTTTAGAGAACCATTTTCATCTAAACAATATAGATTTTTATCATCACTTCCAAAAATAATTTCAGTCGAATTATTGGCATCTATATCTACAGCAACAGGTGATGATCGTATAGGTCTAGAAGTACTAAATCGCCATTTTAAATAACCATTAGATTCTAAGCAATATAGCTGCCCATCTGTTGAACCAAATAAAACTTCACTTTCTAAATCTGAATCAATATCAATAGCTGTTGGTGAACTAACTATTGGTCCCATAGTTCTATAGAACCATTTTCTAGTAATTTCAAACTCACTATTTACACTAACTTCAGTATCAATTTCGTTAAAAATCATAAAATAATTT
>JAEORJ010000103.1 GCA_016840945.1 Candidatus Gerdarchaeota archaeon | reverse complement strand
TGACAGTAAGGAACAAACTATTTCAGAAGATGAAATTAAACAAAAGAAACAACAACTAAAAGATAATGTTCTATCAAGACCACTAAAAATCTATGATACAAAGGAAGATTATATTACTGCAAATAAAACATCTTGGGAGAAATATTTTCCATGGTCAGAAATAGCAAAAAAAGCAGTTGAAGATGAATTAATTCAAGATGAAAATGGAAAATATCGAGGATGTCAAACTCCAGAAGTTATCTGGAAATATATCGAACCTCTCTATGATGTACGATTTGCTGATTATTATCCTAAAATAAATTGCCCAATTCTCTTCTTACCAGATGAAAAAGAGATGAGTTCAGAAATTGTTAAGCAGAATATTGAGAAATACAAAAAGAACTTACCTTATTCAAAAGTTGTTATAATTCCTGGCTCAGTTCATGCCTATACTTGCTTATTAAAACCAAAGGAATTTAGTAATGAAATTAGAATTTTCTTTGATGAAATAAAAGGATCTTAAAGATCTTTTTGTATTCATCCTAACAATCAACTATTTCAGTTAATTTTTCTTTTTCTTTACTATACATTGGATTCATTTGTTTAATGATATTAGAACCTAATGGCACACCTAAATGATTGGTAATCACTTGGCATTTAGTTCTAAGCACACAAAATATTGGCGGGAATTTATAGCTCGGATAGCGCAGTAAATTATTCAATGTTGTTTCGTAATTTGATTGCCCTTTAACGACCAACAAGTCAGCAATATCTAATAATTCTTTGAATCTTTCAGATGTTTGATTTAGATTATAACCAAAGGAGTTACTAACTGCAAAATTTTCCGTTGCTTTAACTGGAATATTATCTCGATTAAAATCATCTAATGTGCAATCATTAGCAACAGGAGCACCTTTTAAACCGAGATAAACTTCTTTTTTCATAGAATCATGTAAGAAATCTACGATCAAATTATCAATAACAACTTCACCACAATTATCTGACAAGAAGATAATTTCTTTAGCTTTAATAATCATTTCAAATAATTTTTGAAATTCATCAATAATTAATTTCTCGTTATGAAAATCAAGAATTTGTTCAGCAATTTTAGAAAGATCAATTGTATGACCACCTGTACTGAAATCAACCATATTTGCACCAATTGAATAAAGGAATAATCGATAAAGCTTTTCTTTTGTATCTAATCCTGAAATTGAGTCAACAATTTGAGGTGCGATTTCCAAAATTTGCTTATTGCTTATTCTTTTGATTTCTAAAAAAGGGTCCAATACACCAGTTTCTTTAGCAATAGCTGAAAATAACGCATTGGAATAATCAGGTAATTTTATTTCATTGAAATCTTTCTTAATATTTCCTTTCAAATTATCAAGTAATTCTTTCCTTTTTTTAAGGTCATTTGTAGAAAGATTAATTGCTCGCTCTGATATCTCAACTAAGCAATCAAAACAATTTTCATGTGGCATATTGGTTCACTATTAATTTATTGAAATTTTCGTTCTTATAATTTACCATTTATTGGTATTCTATCAACCATTGATATCTGAACTTCAGTATTATAGAGTGATCTAGCCTTTTCTGGATAATCTGTAGAGTAGTGAACACCACGGCTTTCTTTTCGACCTTTTGCACAACGTATAATTAATTCAGCTACTTGTGCTAAATTCCTTAGGTCCAATAAATGAGGATGTATTTTGAAATCCCAATAAAATTGATTGATTTCTTTCATAACTAAATCTAATCGATTGCCTGCTCGAATGAGTCGATTATTAGATCGTACAATACCAACATAATTCCACATAAATCGTCTAATTTCATCCCAGTTTTGTTTAACAATAACCATTTCATCAGGATCCTCAGCCATTCCAGGATCCCATTTTGGAAATGGTTGTTTGTTTGGTACACCAGAATTCATTGATAATACAGCTCCAAACTTTGCTGCTTTATTAGCACAAACAAGAGCTTCCAGTAAGCTATTGCTAGCTAATCTATTTGCACCATGAAACCCTGTGCAAGAAACTTCACCTACAGCTAGAAGATTCTTAATAGATGTTTGTCCGGAAGTAGTTGCTTTCACTCCGCCAATACAATAATGAGCTGCGGGAACTACAGGTATTTTTTGTTTGGTAATATCTATGCCGTATGTTAAACACTTCTCATAAATCATAGGAAATCGTTTTTTAACAAATTCAGGATCTCTGTGAGTAATATCTAGAAAAACACTATCAGCACCTGAAATCTTTAATTCATGATCAATAGATCGTGAGACAATATCTCGAGGTGCAAGTTCTTTTTTAGGATGGTATTTACCCATGAATTGTTTGCCATCTTTATCAACTAATTTTGCCCCTTCCCCTCTCATAGCTTCAGTTATAAGAAATGTTTTAGCATGTGGGTGATAAAGACAAGTTGGGTGGAATTGCATCATTTCCATATTAATGACTTTAGCTCCAGCTCTGTAAGCCATAGCGATACCATCACCAGTACTAATGTCTGGATTACTTGTTACAAGAAATACTTTACCAGCTCCACCTGTAGCAAGAACAGTTACACTGGCTTGAAAATTAATTACTTCTCCCTTTTTCTTGTCCAAAACATAAGCACCAATACAGACATTACTATCAACAAATAAATTGATTGCAACATGTCTTTCGTAAATATTAATGTTAGAATCTTTTTTTACGGCACTAATAAGCTTAGTCTCAATCTCATACCCCGTTCTATCTTGAGCATGAAGGACGCGTCTTTTTGAGTGTCCACCTTCTAATCCTAAATCCAATTCCCCTTTTTCATTTGTAAATTTAACATCATAATTTTCCATTAATTCTTTAACAAATCTGGTGCCATCAGTACAGATTTCTTTCACTACTTCTTTATTACATAAACCATCTCCAGCAGATAAAGTGTCTTTTATATGATCCTCTATAGAATCATTCCCATCAAAAACTGCTGCTATTCCCCCCTGAGCATAATTTGTTGCACCTTCTGATAAAATATCTTTTGAAAGCAATGATACAGTGCCATATTGTGCAGCTTTTAAAGCGAAAGTTAATCCGCTGATCCCGCTTCCGATTACTAGAAAATCTGATGAAATTCTCAAATGAAACCCTCATGTTTTTTATAAACTCAAATAATTCTCACTTTAAATCTTTGGTTGATTAATGTTTATGTTTTCGTTTTTTTGTAGTTTGTGCAAATAAATTGCTGATAACATAGCTATTAATGCAAAAATCAACACTTCAAGTATTGCTATAAGAAAATGACCAAAAATTCTTACTCCCCATTTAATATCACTTGCCATATCTTTAGTTGCTGTTGTTGTGATAGCAAATACAATATAAATTAAAATATAAGGTATGAAGTAATATCCAATATTTCTTTTTAATGATTTATCTGTCATGGTTGCTATGAAATAAAAAATACCCGAGATGAATTTTATTGGTGCTGCAGAGTAAATCAATTTATTGTGCAAGTTAGTATTAACATCCCAAGGAGTAAACGCTAAAGCAACATACAAAGAAGACGATAAAATGCCAATAATTAATCCACTTATAGCTATCCATTTGATTTTTGGTTTTTGAATGAAGAAAGTTGTATATGTAAAATAAAACAATAGGAAAAAGAAGTTGGAAACTATAATTGAAGCTTGAAATAACGCTTGTGAGAGATCATTAGGTTCACCATTAATTGCAATATTTCTTCCTAAATCACTAATGAAAGTTTTAAAGAAGCTAAACCCTTCAAATGATGGATCAAGCCTTGCTCCTCCAGGATAAAAGTGTATAGAAAGTCCAAACAAGATATAATATAATATTGCACTAAAAGCTATAGCAATAAAAATTCCTATTCTTAAGTTGTAATATTTTTTCATAGGAAACCTTCTTATTTTTTATCTTAATTGATAACTTCTTGATTATTTGATTTGTTTTTTATTGTTTTATTTGCAATCCTGTAAAGCCCTACTGCTTGTATCATGAAAGTTATAATCTCAACATAGACTATTACTTTTTGTCCTATTGCTTGAATGATTGTACCTGATAATAAGCTAAATATGTCCCCGCCATATAAAATCACGAGATAAGTTAAAGATATGAAAACACAGGCTATATACACCCATGCATAAAAATTTGGCACTTCTTTTACTATGAATGTAGCAATAGTATAGAGGATTAATGTTAGTAATGTTCCAGTAAATGCTATGTAAACAAAATAGATATGTGCTGTAAGAAATTGTTCAAGATCACTAGGCGCAAATCCTATTCCTATATAAGCTAATGCACAAATAATACCATTGATTGATCCAACGATACTTAACCAGAAAGAAGATTTTTTTTCTTTATAATAATATGGGGTAAGAGCAAATAAACCAATTAATGTCAATCCTGCGATTAGTAAAGCTGTAGTAAAAAGTGCTCGACTAACAATATTTAGTTCACCATTGATTGCTATAGTTCTCCCTAAATCACTAAAGAAATTTCTAATAAAATCATATCTTGGTGCGTTTGAATCCAAATAAGTGCCACCAGGATAAAGAATCATAGCAATTGTTGTAAGCACAACGAATTGTATACAACCAAAAATAGTTGTTAAAAACGCTCCTTTTTGAATCTTTATTGAAAGCATAGTATCCCTTCGAATTTTAATTTTCATTGTCAGATTTTTTTTATCAGTGAGAATATTTTTTGAATTGAGTCCAGATATTTTCGATTACGCCAAATAGGAATCGGAAGAAAATAGAATTTGATTTTATTTATAATTATTGGTTCTTCCTCTGATACTTTCATTAATTCATTCAGATTTCTGGAAGGAACATTTTCAATTATATTATTGATGTTAAAAATACTGATTAGTGCTTTCTCACCCATAACTACTATGGTATTAGGTTGCAAAGTTGAAATCTCCTTATCTAAAAAAATTGTACAGTTAGTTACAGTGCGAGATAGAAGGTTCTTATCATTTATTCGATCAACGCGACATTTTACAGATTCTGTATAGAAATACCCTTTATTCATAAATTGAGTTAATTTTTCTAATTTTGTTAATTTATTATCAATCCCTAAAAGAGAGAATAAGTTCCAGGATAATGTTCCTTGAAGCTCTATTGGAGGGCTTAAGAAACGATTTTTTTCTTCTTTATTGTAAAAATAACTATCAGCAGCTTCGTATATTTGAGAAGAATAATAAGGCGGAGATTCAGCGATAAAAAGCACATTAGTTTTAGATGGAGTCCATTTCTGATCAACTTGGTAATGCAAACTTGGTTTTAAATCAACATGGATTATAGCACTACTTGAGAATTTTTCATGGTGATTTCTACATTTTTGACAATCATCAAGTAGCATTTTACCAACAAACTCTTCTTATTGCTATATATACAAAACGATAGAGCTAACTGAAATTAAAAGAATTTGTGCGTGGAAGTATTTAATTAAGATACCCCACGCAAAACAGGAGATAGTCTGTTTCAAAAAGGGCATGTTAATGGCAAAAACATGCCAAAATAACATTTGTTGTTCTCATATATATATCTCGCGTAATCACCAAAGTGTTATTTTTAAAAATGATAGCGATTTTTTATTTTATTTTCAGTAATTCCACTTCAAAAATCAAGGTTGAATTTGGCGGTATTAGACCATCACCGACGTTTCTGTTGCCATATGCTAGATCAGGGGGTATAGTTAGTTTTCTTTTCCCACCAACTTTCATTGTAATAACACCTTGATCCCAACCTTTGATTACTTTTCCAACGCCAATTGGAAATTCAAGAGGTTTTTTTCGATCAAGAGAACTATCAAATTTCTTTCCATTTGTTAACCAACCGGTATAATGTACTACTATAGTATCACCTACTTTTGGAGTTGGTCCTGTTCCTTCTTTTATATCTTCAATAATTAATTTACCCATGTTGAACAACTCTGTTCTAAAAAACACCTAATGATTAATTTAATTTTATTGGTCATCTTAGAAATTTGTTTATTTATTTGACTTTCAAATCTGTATCTATTGATGTTTCATAATCATCATCAAATAGTGGTATTGATTGATCATCCTTTATTTCTCCAATAGTGACTTGTGTTTCTTTAGCCATTTTTCTTTTAACAATTTTACTTTGTACAAGTGGTAATAAACCTGCTATTGGATAAGCAATCATAGCTATTGGAAAAAGTGTCGGACCAAGAGAAGCAAAAGCTATTCCACCAAGTAAGGTGCCAGTAGCTCTCGCACCTCGCTGCCCTGTTTGTAATAACCCTAAAGTCTTCCCTCTATGTTTAGGTGGTATCCATTCAAACAGAAAACTATTCCAAGCAGCACCTGGTGTCATAGCGAAAAATGAACGAATAATATAAAATGCACTAGCAACAAGAATAGTTTTAGCTAGCATTATACCAACAGCTGCTGGTATAACTAAAGTCCAAAATACAACAACAATGATTTCTTTTCCGATTTTTTCTGCAAAGTAACCCAAAAATAGATACCCAATTGTTAAAACCACCCAATGTAAACAATTCAACCAACCCCAAATTTCCTCGGCATTAGTATACTTACCAGAAATGAATTCTCTATAAATATACCAACCAACAAAAGGTATAGCAACACCACTAGTAAAACCCATGAGCATTCTTCCAAAGCCAAAACTTGCTTGAACTCCTAATATCCTTCTTTTCTCTTTCTTTGAATCAGAAAATTTCGTAAACTCATCTTCACTATCAGCTGATAATTTTTCAGCATACTCTATTTCTGCTTTTGGTGATTCTTCAACAACTAATTTTAAGACAAAAATTAAGATCAATGAAACAAGAGCAAAGCTACCCATTATCGTAAAAGCCCAATCGAAATCTATCCTTGGAATTTGTAAAAGATACATTGAGATTATTGGTGCTAAAGAATTAGCTATTCCTCGAGATGCTTGATTGCCAGTAAAACCAAATGTTCTATGTTCTCCTCGTTTCGTTTCATTAGCAATGAAAGTATTTGTTGAAATCATCATTAATTGTTGACCAATTGCATAAAGTGAGTAAAAAAGAATTGATAAAGCAAATATTGACATTCTGGTAAAAACAACCGCTGAAATAATAGTCAAAATAACACCTATAATCATAGTTGTTCTTTTGAATTGAATATCAACTATAATGCCAAGAAGGAACACTATACCCATTGCGGCATATCCTCCAATAGATAAAATGAGCCCATATTCAGTATCAGACCATTCCATAACATCTTCAGCAAAGGGTACTAATAATACTCGAAACCCTTCAGCAAAAATCCTGAAAAAGAAATTCACTATTAGAATATTAATTAAAATACCTTCATGAGTCCCACTACCTTTTAATCTCGAATAAAAGTTTTCTTTTTTAGGAGGTTTTGGGTCATCGGTCATAGGTCTAAAAACATTCAACGTAATTTTAATATTTCGGTTTAGTTTAATAAAAAAAGAATATCAGATGAAAAAATCATCTGAATAGTTTCTATATTACAGTAAATGAATCAATGGTTTTTTGATCTAATCGTTTAATTACTTCAACGATTAAAATGATACATTTCTCAACATCAGCTAAGTCAAGAATACCATAATGAGAATGAATATGTCTCGTTGGTATACCTAAAACAATACTGGGACAACCTGCTCCTGTTTGATGGATGATTCCTGCATCTGTTCCACCACCAAAGAGAATTGATGTTTGTAGATCAATACCCATTTCTTTTGCTACATCCATGACAAAATGCTTGAATTGTGGGTTTGGTAACATCGAGCCATCCGCTGCGAGAATTGAAGGTCCTTTAGACATTTCAGATAATACTTTTTCTCGGCTTACACCAGGAACATCACCAGAAATATCAACTTCTAAAGCAATACCAATATCTGGTTGAATCATTTGAGCTGCAGTTCTAGCTCCTCTAAGACCAACTTCCTCTTGTACTGTAGCTACACCATAGATTTGATTCGGATGGTTAAGCTTTTCATCTTTAATTCTTTTAAGAACCTCTGTAATTATAAAAGCACCAATTCTGTCATCAAATGCCTTATTGACAGCAAGTATTACCTCATTCTCTTTCTCCTTACCAGAATCTTCGTCTTTGATGATTTGCTTTCGTTTGATAGTTTCAAATGTTGCATCAGGAATTGCTGGATCGCCAACTTTTATTCCTAAAGCTTCTACTTCTTTTTTACTTTTACAACCAACATCAATGTACATATCATCTTTTGTGACAACTTTTGTGCGTTCTTCAGGGGCTAAAATATGTGGTGGTTTAGAACAGATTATTCCTTTAATCTTTGTACCATCTCGTATCTTAATCACGACTCTTTGACTTAAAAGCACCTGGTCCCACCACCCGCCCAACTGGTTGAATTTTAAGAATCCATCATTACTAATACCTGAAATAATGAATCCAATTTCATCCATATGTCCTGCAAGCATAATCTTTGGACCTTTGTTGCCAACTTTAAAAATAAGTGAACCAGTCTTATCTTGACTCACTTCGTCAGCTAAAGGAGCAACATCATTTTTGATCATTATTGCTACCTCGCGTTCAAAACCTGATGGACCAAAAGCATTTGTCCATTTTTCTAAAAGTTTGGTGTTTAATTTCAAATCATTCACCTAAAAATACATCAATACTTTCAATTTTCATTTAATATTCAACTTTTTTTAAACTTTATTACTACTAAATTAACGATTTTGTCATGTAAAATAAATCTTAAATTCAGTAATGTTTACAAATATAAGTATGCAAATGCTCTTTGATTCTTTCATTGAGCGACTGCCTCAAGATATACGTGATAGATTATCATTTGCGGTTGCTCATCAAACTCAATTGAATCCTAACGATAGGTTATTCCATGGAGTTTTTTTGGTTTTGAAAGAGCAATTAGCTGAAAGGAAAGAATTTCTTAAACTCAAAAATATGAAAATTGAAATTGATTCCAGTAAATTACTACAAAAAGCTAAAGCTAAACATAAAATAATAAAAAAGAGAGATTTCATTGAAGCTAATTTAGAAGTAAATGCTACTAACTGTTTTCAATTGGCTTGTTTGAGTTGTTATTTGATTCCTAAAATGAAAGCGCAAGAGTATTATATTGATGTTTTAAAGAAAATAAATCACCCTTATATCGATTTATTTGTAGCTTACTTTGAAGAAACACCTTCTAACTATCAAGCAACTCGAGTAAAAATAGATGAGCTTATTGAGATTATACAAAAACGAAGTGATTTCAACAAAGAAATAAAAGCTTACCTTAATGCCATCAAATCATGGACTTATGGTCAATTAGGTGACGCATCAGTTCTTAAAGAGATTTACAAATATGTTAAGGCAAGGTTGCCTAACACAAAAAATATTGTTGAAATACGTGCTTTACAAGATGCTGCCACAAATGCAATTTGGTGGTTACTACATTCAGGTTTAGAATCCAATGTTCAAGAAATGATTGACTTTTTGGATCCCTATATTGAGAAGTATAAATTATATATGTCATATACCGATATGTTAAATCTAAAAGGTGCCGCTAAAAGCTATTTTGGATATAATAAAGAATCAATTACTTATTTTGAGCAATTAAGATCAGAATATGAAAAATATCATGATAATTACAGATTATCAATAGCAATAGGTAATCTTTCTGAATCTTATTTTGTAGAAGGGAAAATTATTGAAGCAAAAAACATGATGGAAAAAGCTATTCAGCTTTACAAAGATTCTACTGGTAGTTGGCCTTATCTCTATTTAACAGAAATTGGGAATATATATTATCTTACTGGTGATCCACGGGCTGAAGAATCATTTTTACATGCTTATGAGATACAGAAAAAAGAGACTTCTTTGTTTAAAGCATTCATTTTATTTGAATTAATACATTATTATTTGCGAACAGATCAATTAGAAAAAGCAAAAACTTATCTCTCTGAAATGACTGAATTAGCCAAAGATTTGCAAGCTATTTCTGTGAACGCTCAAGTTGATTATTTACTTGGTTTTAAAGAAATGCTTGATCAGAATTTCTCAAATGCCATTACTTTCATTCAAAAATCACTTGAATTGGCACAAACATCAAAGGATTTGGATCTAATATTATCCAACAACATACAATTAGGGGCAATTCATTTACAACGGTATAGATTAGATGAACAACCATCTACTCTAAATACTGCGATGAACTTTATTGACACTGCAATTCAGCTAGCAATTGAGAATCAGCACAATCAAGTACTTACAAGCGGATTGATAATTCGAGCTTTATTACGAGCAAGTAAGGGATCAATTGATAATGCACTATGTGATATTCAACAAGCAATAAATCTTGAGAATGAATTCGATTATGATCGCTGGAAAGAGGACTTAAATGCTATAGAGAAAAGCATTATTGAAGCTAAAAATGAAGGAAAATTTGAGCTAAATAGTGAGAATATCTTCAAATATATTTTACCACAATTCAAGTCAATGTTATCATTTAAACTAATGGAACGCAAACCAATTGAATCAACAGTATTAGGATTATTAGTAATTGCTAAAAGTGGGGTACCAATTTACACTAAATTAACTGATGATTTGAAAGAAAATAAAATTATTCTATCTGGATTGTTAACTGCAATTGATCATATGTCAGGCAGCGTTATAGATGGAAAAAATAAGGGCCGATTACAAGAAATAAAATATGAGAATTTTTCGATTACAATTCAACCTGTTTCAAATGGTATTGTAGTTATTATTGCTACTGAGCCTACTGCAGAGATTAGAATTTGGGCTAGCACTGTAGCTGAGAGAATAAAAGAAGTTCCTGCTGAAGTAGTTGAATTGAATTCTAAACTTGCAAGTAAATTTGATGATATTCTAGAATTGATGAAAATCACCTAAACACTATTTTTTTATTTCAATAGAAAAAAGTTAATGTATGAACATCAGAAAAGCAACTAAAGATGATATTGAGGAAATTATTGAAGTTTGGCAAGAATCGGGATTGCCAATAAGACCTCATGGACGAGATGATCCATCCAATTTAAATAAACAATTAGAGCAACCAAATCTTTGGATTTTAATTGCTGAGGAAGATAATAATTTAGTAGGTGTTGTTTTAGTATCACACGATTCAAGAAAAGGTTGGATAAACAGATTAGCTGTAAGACCAAAAAGTGCAAGACAAGGAATAGCAACTAAGTTATTACAAGAAGCAGAAAAATCACTAATTCAAGCAGGAATTGAGGTTTTTGCATGTTTAATCAGTGATGATAATATAGCATCCAGAACTTTTTTTGAAAAAAATAATTATGTTTATCACAATGATATTACTTATTACTCAAAACGATTCTCAGAGGAATCTTAAAAAAAAGTGAAAAAAAGAATTCTACCAAATGGTAGATTTCTTAATTATCAATTCTAGGTAAACCTTTGACTTTTTTAGGTTCACTCGAGAAATTAACTTCTGCTTCAGTAGTTAGCTCATCAGTATATTCTACTTGACCTGAAATCCTAACACCTTCTTCTACATATATGGATTGACCATAAACGTTTTTGGCTCTAGATCGTTCTTCTAATATGATTTCTCCTCCATATAAATCGTCAGCAGTTGCTCGAGATGAAATAACAATTTTATCAGCTTGAACTGGTCCAATAATGGTACCTCTACGACCAATTTTTACATATTTGGCAACTAATTTCTGAGTTCGGATTTCTCCTCCAGCAACAACTTCATTTCCATGTAAAATTCCTTCAATAGCAATAGTTCCACCTACCGATATTTTTTCAGTGGAGGTTAGATTACCATTTGCTGATAAGGTACCACCTACACTAATGGATTCACCAGTTGATTCTTGACCGAGTTTTATTGTGCCACCAACACTTATTTTTTCAAAAATTAAACTATTGTCTACACTAAAAGAACCGCCAATACTAACAGAACCTACTTTGGCATCACCTTCAAGTTTTGCTGTTCCGCCAACATCAATTTCTCCAATTTCAACAGATCCTTGAGATTTTAATGTGCCACCAACTTTAATTGATCCAAATTTACCACCTGATATTTTGGCTGTTCCACCAACATGAATTGCATCAACTTCACCTAATTTGCCTAGAACAACTGTTCCGCCCACTGAAATTTTTCCAATATTGCTTTCACCTTCAATTTTTAAAGTACCACCAACTTGGAATGTTTCAACAGCAGCATTATTATCAATTTTAACAGTGCCACCAACTTTAACATCTTCTGATTGTATATCACCTTGAACGTCGAGTGTTCCACCAACAGAAACTTCAGGGCAAATGAAATTACCTTCAACAGTTAGACTTTTGTCGATTTTCACATATTTAGCAACTTTCAAGTCGCCTTCAACATCTAGAGCACCTCTTTTAGCTCTAATACTAATTGCTTCTAAACTTCCTTCGACAACAAAACTACCTTTTGAAATAATTGTGCCTTTGACAACAATTAAATCCTTTTTAGCAACAAGAGTTGCTCCATCACCAATTTCTAAATTTGTATTAACAGTATCTAACTCAACTGTTTTATTTGGGGGTATTTCTTCCATTGACATTTTTGATCACCTATGCTTTCTAAAAAAATTAGACCCCAGAATAAAGAGCCATCTTCATTCGGGTTAATTCAATCTCCTTTTTTACTTGACTTCTGATTTTTTCTTTTTTATTATTCATTTTTTCATCAAACCTTATTTGTTTGTTAATTAACTAACATCTAAATTAATATATAAAGCAAATTCACTTTTTTGAGACTCTAATCGAGGTCACATAATGTGACTATATCGTATACTAAGAATATATAACTTGAATAAAAAACGATTAAAATACTCTATTTTAGGTTTTTTAGTGCCATTTTATGATATTTTTGATCTATTTCAAAACCAACATAATAGCATCCTAATTTCTTAGCTGCTATAGCGGTTGTGCCAACACCCATAAAAGGATCTAAAATAACCAATGGATTGGCTTTTGATAAACCATGTAATTTAATACACATTTCTGGTAATGCTAGAGGAAACATTGCTGGGTGTGATTTCTTTTGTTGTACAGTTTCATATGGTATGAACCATTGATTACCTCGTTCTCTTAAATCTTGTTTAGCGTGTTTCCATCGACCAATGTTGCTTTTATCCGCATAAGGTACACCAGTAGCTAATTTATCAAGATCTACATCATTTGCTTTTGTAACATGAAAAATATACTCATGGCAATTATTTAAAAAACGATTTGAATTCACAGGTTTGTAATGACCAATATTAATATCATATTCGGGTATAGCAATAGATTTTACCCAATGAATAGTATTTTGTAAAGAAAAATAATTTGTAATCTTTTTAGCTACAAGTAAAGAACGTAATTCATCTGATGGTTTATCACCTATGTTGAAGAAAAACGAACCATCGCTTTTCAAAACACGATAGCATCCTTTCACAACTTCTGCTATCCAATTTAAATATTCATTAAAAGGGCGATTATCGTTATAGCTGTTATAATTAACTCCAATATTATAGGGTGGTGAGGTTACAATAACATCTATAGATTCAGCTGGTAATACTTGATTTAATCCCTCGATACAATCCATTAGGAATATTTTATTTAACCAACCTGAATCCATTTGAAATCAACATTGTATTGTTATACATTATAGAATGATGTTTTATAATGAGAATTTTTTTCATTTAATAATTTCGCTTTTTTATGAATAAAATAATACGAACTTTACCTATTTGATAAAGTTTATTTTCTAAAATTACAGTTCAATTTAATTAGTATGGTAAATATCTCCATATTATTAATGATTAATATATAAGAACAGAATTTAGTTAGAGGGATCTAAGAAGAAGGTTAGAAATATGAAAGAACTATACTTAAACTGTGACTCAAGATGTGTAAGTTGTCCGGTTTATGATAGAATTATCAAAGTTTCTAATTTTAGCCAACGTAATTTGCCTGGAGCTTATTATTGCCCTCATTGCGATATTTATTCCTTATGTAGATTAGGTTTAGCTTATAGACGAGGTAACGATAATAAACTCTATCCTGTTTGTACGAAATGTGGTCGCTATATGAATAAAATTGAATTGAGCTATGAAAAAGGTAGAAATGAAAAGCCCTTTAATTCAAATAGCTTCTTATTCATAAGAAAACCAAATGGTCAAAAATATGATATCTTAAAAACCATTAGAGGATCATATTTCAAAGACTTAGCAGAAGTTTTATTATATGTGTTATATGCCTTGGGTCCAGATAATTATGATATTATTGATTATAATACTCTTACTAGAAAATACAAAATGATTTTTGATGGCACACTTAATGTTGAAGATATTAGTATAACTTATTATTAGCTATAATATTTGTTTTAATCTGGATAGAAGGTTGCTGTTAAAAATCTAGTGTTGTTATCTTTATCAACATCAAAATTAAATTTTGAGAACAAAATTTTATGATTATCAATTGTTGAATAATCCTCTAACCCATTTACACAGAATGCTAACCATTCAGCTATGAAAGTATTTTTTGGTTGTTCAATTAGTGGAGCGTAATATACTATTTTGCTTCCGCTATTGACAAATTGTGTGATTATATTAAGAATATAAGTTAATTCAGGATTAGCCATTCCTAAAGGGTTAATAGCATAAATAAGATCAATCTTTTCTTTCATCAGTTTATTAGTTAATTCTGAAGGGTATGATGTGGAGTATTCTACATTATCACATTGGTATTTTTGTATTGTATACTCAAAAGCTTCCTTTAAAGTTGGATTTAGCTGCAATGAATAAATAGTGCTATCAGGAAATACTGTAGCAAGTTGAATTGCACTATGTCCTAAGCCAAAATTAATATCAAGAATATTCTTAGGAGTTCCAATGCTTTCAATTGCTGAAAATGCTTCTGACCTGAAATTTTGGATTGCTTTAGAGGAATCGATTGTATCGATGAAATAGATCAAACTTGATAAATCTATTTTTTGTGAATCATTGCGTAAAATTTCAAGATATTTAGTACCAAGGAATTCTTGGAATAGTTTTAATTGATTAGCTCCTGCATCTTTTAAGAAATTAACTGATTGTTGTTTTATAGGTAAAACCCTTCTCCATTTATCTTCAATTAAAAAAACCTCTCCACGTTGCTCAAGATAATCAAACTCTGCCAAGTGACTCATCATTTTTGTTAAGATTTCTTTATAAGTGTATTTTCTTTCATGGCAAATTATCGCTATATCACAAGGAGAGCTGCAATATACATCTATTTTTTCATTTTCAATTATCTTTTGACCAATATGTGCAGCTATGATTGACAGATGTACAAATATTGAATTTACCACATTTATTCACTTATCTCTATATTTATGTAGGATATTATACTAGCATATCTAATCAATAAATCATTAAATAAATTTCTTATATGGCAACTATACTAAAATGAGTAGTTTATTAACCAAAACAAATAATTTTTTTATAAGATTATATATGAAACTTCGTAACAATTTATGAATTTAGAGAAAAATTGAAAAAAAGTATTAAATGATAATAACGAGAAGTTTTTATTTGCTATCATTTAATGATTTGTTAGTGTAATAGAAGGTACCCAATGTGTCAAAAAAAACCTTAAGAAGTGTCGGAATCGACCTCGGAACTAGTACAATAAAAATGTCATCAAATAATGGTGAGAATTTAATTAAAATTCCCTCAATTATTGGTGACCCTAATCCTGGTTGGACAGGAATGACTTTGGATAAGTCCCTTGAGAATAATCTTGTCTTACAAGAAGGTGGTCAAACATTTTTTGTTGGAGAATTGGCTCGTTTACAAAGCGAAATTAAAAGGCCACTAGCTTCTGAAGGCAAAATGAAAAGTATAAAAGATGCCGTTTTAGCGATTAAAGCAGCATTATCATTATTCATTAAAGGAGACAATGAAGAAGTATTGATTGCTACAGGTGTCCCAGTAGCAACTTCACAAGATGAAATGTCTACTTTATCTAAAGGCCTCTCTGAAGAAATGGAGATTAATGTCAAGAACGATTCAACTGGTGAAACACACAGCTATAAAATAAAGGTGCAAAAATGTTTAGTTTTACCAGAACCATATGGTTCTTATTATCAGATATTGAAAACTTCTGGAGAGAACCGTGCAGTCGATGCCATTATAGTTGATATTGGTCATGGTTCTACTGATATTTTAACAGTTTATCAAGGGCGGTTAATGAGAACAGCTAGTGGAAGCTTAGAAGAAGCAGTTGATACTTTAACCACCCGAATGGCTAGAACATTGCAAGAGCAAACTGGTAAAATAATCAGACCATTTGATTTGATGAAAACAATTGAGAAAAATCTCAAAGCTGTTATGGTTGGTGGTCAACAATACGATGTAACTGAAGTTAAGGAGTATTATATACAAAATATTTCAGAAATCATCATCGATGAAACTACTAGATTATTGGGCACACTTCCACCCGATGCATGGATTGAACGTGTCATTCTAACTGGTGGTGGTGCTCATGTCTTTGGTGATACATTGAAAGAGATGATGTGGAAAAATAACATCGTTAAATCACCAGAAGAAGTTGTTGTGCCTTCAAATCCTGTTATGTGTAATGCTATGGGTTTTGAATTGATTGCTCAATCAAGAATGAAAGCAGAATCAAAATAAAATTAAGAAGCATTTTATGCTTCTCTTTTCTTTTTATTCAGTATTGAAACTATTTCTAATTGTTTTTTCATAGTAACGAATACGAGATCTAATAGAAGGTCGTTCTATTCTTTCGTTTACTTTATAATCAGAGTTTTCTAGAAAATCAGTGAAAGCTTTCCTACAAGAATCAATAATAAGCTCTGCATTATAGATTGGATAACTATCGCCATCAAAATAGATGTTTTTGGTAACAGTTCTAAATCTAACTAAACCTATTCCAATAATATCGGTGTCAGCTAAATCTTTAGTGAGTTTTTCTGTAATCAATATCTCCTGTAAATCTTTCCAATAAACTATTTTCCAATTAAATGCATTTCTTACTTTGATGATTTCTTCTCCAAGAATTAATTTTGAATTTAGTGTTCGGATCATTATAATAGGAAATTGTATCAATAAATATGCTCCAAATAATATTAAGAAAACTGCTATTGCTTTTATGTATCCTTTATCAATTGGAGGATCAATAAAGTAATAAATCGAAATTGATAACGCTACTGCAGCAATTATAAAATTAATTATTATAGCAATGAGTACCTTGACTAATCTAATTTTTTTTGGGAGAATGAACTCTCGAGGATAATCTTCAGAGATAGGTTCATCTGTTTTGGTGTCACTAATTTCAGTTGGATCAGCAGTTTTTTCCAATATCATCAACCTACATTTTCTTACATTGTATGAAGTTATTCACAATTTAAGAACCTTGTTTTTAGTTTATAGTAAAAAAGCTTGTATTAAATAATGAATTACATATGAAAATGGACAATTAAATAAAAAGAATAACAAAATAATTTATTAGCAAAAAAATCTCTGAAAACGATAAGTCGAATTGCCGTTTCATAACTGGAAAAATCCTTTAAAGGATAACAATCTTGCTATGATACTATCCATGATATTGTTGTGATAACGATGTTCAAGCGAACGAAACCACCAAAGCACATTATTTTCATTGGGGAAAAATCAGAAACTATTGATTATGTAGTAGATGTAATTAAAGAATCTGTAAAAGACCCTAAAGACAAAACACCAAAGTATACTTTTAATACCTTTGAACCAGATTTTGAAGAAGATATTAGAGAAGAGGTATTAAAACGAACTGATGGTGCAATATTTCTTATTAATGCTACAAACACAAAAGAGCTATCCAATATTAAGGAATATATTTGGGAACGATTTGTTTGGAATCTAAACACTGCAAATATCCCTGTGAATATTGTAGCTTATAATGCCGAAAAAGACATCGCTTTAACAGCAGCAGAAATAATCGAAGCATTCTCACTAATACGATTAACAGATCGATTATGGAATGTCATGGAAATTCGAGAAAACAAAACAGATGACATTTTTGCTTGTTTTCAATGGTTGGATGATTACATAGAAGTTATTGGTATTAAACCGAAGGCACTACGTAAAAAAGCAACCTAAATAATATAACCAAATTAACAAAAAAAAAAGAACTAAAAATTAAAATTGGATGATGAAAGAAATGGCTGATACAATTGCAACATTAGCTAAAAAAGGATATGATGGATGCTCAGTAAGAAGGCTTTTGAACGATCCTGTATTGAGGAAAGAGATTAATGAAGATCCTGCTGTTCGTGGTAACGAACATTCAAAAGGAATCGTTATGGATAAAATAGCAGTCTCAGGAAAAGTGCTACTAATTGGTCCAACTGGTGAAGCTAAAACTCTTTTTGCTCGCGTTTTGCTTAAACATTTAACACGTGCTATTAATGCTAAGAAATGGCATATTGCAGGTTGCCCCTTTAATGAAGATGCTGGATATTTAATTCAAGTAATTGATGGTTATGAAAAAGATCCCGCTGCGTCAGCAGAAGTCATTAAAAGTTTATGCCCATTCTGCAAACATAATATTGCAGAAGCAATAAAGAAAACAGCTTCTAAAGAAATTAATCTTGATAGAATTACTGAATTAATTTCTCTTGACGCTGCAACTGTTCTTAAAGCTTTGAATTCAGTCCCAGTAGAAAAAACAGTTGTAAATGTTGCTCAAATTGACCCAAGAAATGACCCAGAAGGGCTTTATATGCTACTAGCTGGTGTTGAAAACTTAGAACAGCTTTTTGGTAGCCAAACTTCAACGACTTTTTCACCTATGGCTCATAAAGTTGGTTTATTATCACAAGGTTTTGTAGTAGTAAACGAAATTCAGAGATTACCATTAAACTTTTTAGAAGCTTTAATGGGTTTCTTAGAAGATCCAAGTGGTATTAAATATAGTATTCAAGGTCGCCCTGTATTTGTTGATGGTGCAATGATCTTTACATCTAACGCTCCACTTAGCGTCTTTGGTGAAGAAGCACAACCAATTATTAACCGTATCCCAGAAGTTCTCTGGCCTGCAAGAACAAAGAATGAGCGTATCAAAATCGTTGAAGATATGTTCAAGGAACACCTTACTTTATGTTTAAATGAAACAACTGCTAATCCAGCAATAGTTGAATTCCTTGAAAAAGTCAAAGCTTTCGGTAAAAAGGGTGTCAGTAAATTAGCTATTCATTTCATTGGTCTAATGGCTGATTTATCTATTCCTGGAGCTTTGAAAGCAGGTGAATCAGAAGCATATGCTCGTAAGAAAGTAACTCGTGATATGTTCTTTAAATCACTAATTGACATTCATGACCCCGAAAGAACACCACATGTAGACTTAAGAACTCTTTACAGCCTTATCGGTGAAACTGTATTACGAAAAGATGAATTCTATTCTGATGACGACGTAGCCATGTTAACATTAGACGATGCTAAACGACTTGTTGAGTTGTTTGATATTCCAAGAAACCTCATTAATGATGCTTTACAAGAAGTAAAGACTATGCTAAGAAGAGAAATCAAATCTGGCGGAGAATTGACAACTGTTGAGTCAATTTCTGAGGACCTTGATAAAATGAAAGCAATTACAGATGAAGAATTACGTGTTATCATTATCAAGTATGAAGGATTAGAAAAACAAAACAAGAAAATCCAAGATATTGCATTTGAACAACTAAAAGATAGTTACGAACAACTACTCTTAGTCGACCATATATAAAACCGTAATAGAATCTGAAAAAAAATATTACGAGATAAAGGAGAGCATAAAAATGCCTCATAGAATACACACAATCACTCGCGAGCGGTTTGCTGATCCACTTACATTATGGCGCGATCCTGATTTTGTGTTCGACTTTGCCGATGCTGCAAGTGTTTTACAAAAGTGGCGAGATCCTAGAAAGGGTCAAAGTTCACGGGAAGCATTAGTCTTAGGAATGTCCCTTCAAAATGCTATTGCTGTGAAAAATATTAGGCGAAAATTATTAGTGACACCACTTACACCTCTACAAGAAGAAGATCTAATACGTGAATTAGAAATTCTGGAATACCTTGGAAACAATGCTTTACCAGATGCTTTACTTAAAGTAAACATGGGCGAACTCCAAACTAAAGAGGAAATCGAAGAGTTCATACAAAAACACTTGAAAGGTTTTGAAGGCTCTGCTGATTATAAGAAACAATTATCAGAGTCACTTAGAACATTAGAAGAATTAACTGATATTGAGATAACAGATCGCTTTGGGCATAAAATGCGAATTAAAAGAGAAGAAGTTATGGACTTTCTTGGAAATCAATTAGGGAATTGGTTAACCAGACAATTACCTGCACGACCAATTAATGACACCATTGTTAGACCACATGGGAAAATAAACAAGAAAAAGACATTTGAACATTCCATGTTAACTTCGCAAAATGTCCCACCAAAATCAATCGATCCAGATGATATTGTTGTTCAAAAGAAAGATAGAAATGCTGCTATTTACCTTGTTGTTGACACATCACAATCAATGAGGAACATAGTTCAAGGTACTCACTTCTCAAGATTAGAAGGAGCTTTACTAACATCATTAGCTGTTTTCTATTATTTCAAGAGACAAGGCAGAACGAGAAGAACAAATCAAAAAGCATTCAAAACCTCAGTAGTTCCAATATCAAAATATCGACAGGTAATTACCGAAGATAAAGAATTGGAGCGATTTCTACTTACAGCTACAGCTAAAGGCCGAACACCAATGAGTGCATCAGTAAAAGCTGCTATTGATCACGCAAAAATAAAGAAGAACACTCAAGATAGAGATGTTCATTTAATAGTAGTAACTGATGGTCGACCTAATGAATTAATACCTGGCTATGAATCAAAACCATCTGCTAGTTTGATAAGTTATTTTGAAGAAGAACGGGTAGGTATTGATCCCGTTGCTAGAAATTGTTACATTGAATTGAATAGTATTTTGCGAGATGCTTCAAGAGATCAATCAAGAACTTGGAAAATATCCTATTTTATGATTGGTTCTGAACGTATGAGATTAACTGACATATGGCAAGATACAAGACGAACATTACGTGGTATAACATATCCAGTACTAATTGATCCATCAAGGATGGATGTATTAGCAAGAACAATCGTTACGGAGAGCATGAGACTTGGACAATCCTAGGATAGTTGATATCTATTTACAAGCACGAAAGGATTTTGAAGAATTCGTAGGCGAAACACCAGAAGATTACAAAGTACTTTTATTCATAGATCCTGAACTACATGCGAGTTTATATCAAGTAATGGAACTTGGTGGAACCCCACATGCAGTTTTATCACAAGAGATAACTGAAACTCTTAGGAGAGCTAGAACTCAAAATTTCCTCCCTGATGAATGTATTTCAGTTTTCCCAAGTAAACCTACTATGATTTATATGAGTCTACCATTTGAGCTAGAGGGAAATCCTGAAAGGGATTTCAGTTTAAGAATCATGTTTATTCATGCATTTGCTCATGCCTACTTTGCTGAAAAGAGCATTTCAAATGATAGTGAAATAAGAACTCAAATGTATCGTATGGATATGATCATTAAAGAACTTATTATGAATAATTCATATGGTTTAAAGGAAGACAAGAGCATCACTTGGGGTATGCCTTATTTCCAAGACATGGTTGCTGTAATAAGGATATTATCCTCTTTTGGCGTTCAAGATTTCTATATTCCACCTGAAACCTCGCGTAAAATTTCACTCTTTCAAAATTTCATGTTAGAGATAATTGGTTATTTGAAGAAACGAGCAGAATTAGTAAAGAAGAAACACCTAACAGGTATTCTCATGGAAGCATTTGCTAATTATATTCATACAAAGATTGCAGACAAAATACTTGAGAAAGGAGAATATCCTTTTAGTGATTTACCAAGATTATTAAAACCAATTTATGGTCCTCCAATTAACAGATTTTCACATATTCTAGTAGAAAAATCATTTCCTGAATTAACTGATAAACCTAGAGAAATCATCAAAGAACTACTCCAAATGCAATCAGATCTTGATTTATTGAAGAAATACGGTGGTGGTGCTGAAGTACGACATTTACTTAAAGAAGTTCGTGAAACAGCACAAGCAAATAATGTCTATTGGCACGCAGATACAAGTGGTTACTGGCGAAAAACTTGGAACATTTATGAAAATGTTTGGGACCAACTAGATGATTATCTCAAATTCCTAAACAAACATCAATGTGTTAATGTCGGTCAATGGTATGAAGGAAATGAAGGTTTCCAATATTATGGCTATGTAAAAGTTGATTCAAAACCAATTTATGTTTTTGAAATCGATGATGAATCTATTAGCTTAGAACAATTGTTAATTCTACATAATCATAGCTTATTATATCGCGAAGATTTTATTATGAAAACACCAGGTTTTCCTGACATCATTATGTTCAAGAAATTAGACAGAATGGTAGTGGGTACTTTACTATCAGTTGGTCGATTGGAAGATAATCCAATTTCACCTTGGGATATTCCAATTTATACTCGAGCAATAGATATTTCAAAAGAATTACTTGATTTTGTTAAAGCTCAAAAAGCTGAAGACGAAACTGCTGAAGATACTGGTAGACCTTCTGAAGTTCTATATGGTACCTCAAAAGTACGTAAAGAGGTTGATTATAAGAACTTGAAAAAATTGAGTCAATCAAAATTAGCGAGTGTAAGAGTACTAATTGATGAGATTGTAACTCAACAACAAGAGGTTGGTGAATAGGATGGCTTTCATTAAACGTATGTTCCAAAGAGGAATTGCAAAGAGAAGATTGAGTTCTGAAAAAGAAATTGATAGAGTTAAAGGAGCTTTAACCTTATTGGAGGTTGGAAGCTTACAAACTTTAGATAAACTACTCATAGGAATTTCTGATCCCTCATGGAATGTTAGGAATGCTTGTGCCCTAGCTATTGCAAATGTTTATGAGAAAAAACCAAATGATGAAATCATCAAGATTTTACATGAAGAAATAAAGGAAGCTGCTCTAGGTGAAAAGCTAGCTTTGATTGAAGCATTAGGAAAAATCGGTCATGGCACATCTTTACCAATTCTATTAGACATACTCAAGAAAAGCAAAGAAGATTTACAATATGCTGCGATAATGGCTTTAAGTAGTTGGGCTAACTTAGATTTACTTCCAGCTTTAATTGAAGCTGGTAATACAAAAGATTATTTGACGCGAAGAGCTGCGCTTATGTCTTCTTATAATATTATTGTAGAAGCAATAGAAAACACTACACTAAAAGAGTTAATGAGATACTTCCATTGGGTTGTACAAATCTACGTAGAAACAGGTTACCTTGGACCATTAATTCTAAGATTCTTAGATATTCCAAAAAGTGAGATAGATACAAAGTTATTCCCAATTGCATTAAATGAATATGAATTTACATTCATAAATGAATTATTAGATGAAGCAGAATTTAATCCAAAGAGATATGATATTTTACATGAATTAGCATATCCGCTGCTTTTCTAATTCTTTTTTCCTTTAATTAACAATTAAAATAATTTTTCACTAAAAAAATGGATTGTTAATAACATTAAGTCTTTATAGTATTGTGTACTTTTTCATATTGAGTAGACAAAAAAACAACAAATATTAAAAAAAGGTTCTAACATAATGGGGTTGAACTATGGTAGAAGAATCAATTAACGAAACATCAGAAAAGATGTTACGTGATTTAATGGATAGAGCTGGTGCATCTGATATTGTTCTAACTACCGAGGAAGGATTGCCCTGTTGCAGTGTTCATGAACATAAAGGCTCAATTAATGTAGAAGGTACAGCAGCTTTACTAATTGATACTATTAAGAGTATAAGTTCATTATTAGCATTACAAAGTATGGATGCGGACGAAGATAAATTTAGACATATGAATATTAGAACAGAGCAAGGAAGCTTACTAATAGCTCGTTCGAAAAATTTCACTATGGCTATGAAATTTAAAGGTAAAAACGCTAGAAAAGCTGGTTTAGCAGTTCAACCTGCCAAAAAGACATTAGAAGAAATTGAGGATCTTTTTCGCATTTTTTTTTGAGAAAAAAGGGAGAGAATGATTAACTCTCTTGTGATGTTCATTTGTTTAGTTCATTTTGCTTCATTTTGATATGTCCCTTGATATCCTTCAGAAACATGTTCTGAAATTAAGAATATTATCTGGGCAACTCGAGCATTTTTGTAAACTTTTGTTTTATTAGCTAACTGTAATAATCCTTGTCCACGACCAGAATAACCTGAATCCCAAATTGCACCTATAACTGTACCACCCATTCTTAGAAGGGTGCTACGTGGTTGAATGATTCCTACAGCATTTAATGGTACAGTAACAACCTCGTTATAACGAATTACATAAGAGCCTGGTTCTAATAACCAATAGTCATTATTCACTAATGGTACTGGTTCATAATCTGGTAATTTTCGTTTTGAATTATCAAAATCTATTTCTCCCGCGCTTTTAAACTCAAAAATCTCTTTTATTGAAAGGTCAAAACCATTTACTTGTGTTTGTTTCTCCATATCAATAGCTTCTGATATAATAGTCGAGAAATCACCCATCCATAAGGCTGAAAATTTTTCTTTAACTTCTTTTTTCTCCATTATTACCACACAATGCGAATATTCCTTATAAATAAAAAAGTGCTGATTATTTTAATTCTTCTGTGGTTTCACTTGATAGAAAAATTGTGATTAATCGTCATCTTTGTTAAAAAAACTGAATTTTATCAGTTAACTTAACTTTAATAAATAACATTTTTTTGTTATAATCAAGCAAAATTAAATGTTTAATGAAACAGAAATTTTACTAAAGGTTGGCATTCAAAATGAAGAAAGATCATGGTTCATATTCTATAACACATTTTACTAAAATGCGTAGAATGATTCAAGATGCTTGTACTATGGCTAAATATTATAATCATATTTATGGTATTTTCGAAATTGATGTTACTGATGCAAAAAGTATAATTGCAGATCATAAAGAAAAGACTGGTGAACAATTATCATTTACTGCATGGGTTATAAAATGCATTGCACAAGCTATTTCTGAATATAAATTCATTCAAGCATTTCAATGGCGGCGAAATACTATAGTTACTTTTGATGATGTTGACATAAAATGTATGGTCGAAAAAGATTATCATGGTCACAAAACACCAATTGCCTATATTGTCAGGAAAGCAAATGAGAAGAGCTTTATGGATATCCATAATGAAATAAGACAAGCACAGAAATTTGATAAAGATCAAAGTAAGAAAGAACAGAAACAAAAAAACACACAGCAATTATTAATGAGTGTTCCAAAAACACTTCGAAGGGGAATAGTTTGGAGAATGATAATGACAAATCCCTTTAGAGTTAAGAAAAACCTTGGAACTTGTGGTGTGACATCCATGGGGATGTATGGAAAAAGCATAATTGGTTGGGCAATACCAAAAACTCCTCATTCAACGACTTTTGCTATTGGCGCTATTATAAAAAGACCAGTTGTTATTGATGATGAAATAAAAATTAGAGAAGTTCTCCATATGACAGCTGAGTTCAATCATGATTTTGTAGATGGCGCCCCAGGTGTTAGATTCGTAGCATACTTAACTGAATTAATGCAAAGTGCTTATGGTTTAGAAGAATTCAAAGAAAAATAAATGAGAACTCAAATGAGTTCTTTTTTTCTTATTTTAATGACACTGGGATAGCTACTTCACTATCTGTTTCTATAGTTTGGTCATTATCTTCTATTTTATTAGATGATACAACAACTGAAGATGTTCTTCTTATCACTAATGAACAATCAACTAAAAAATCGATTCTTTCTACAACATTAATTGAAACTTCGTCTTCGTTTTGATCCGACATTTGTACACCTACTATCTAGCTTCTAACTTAAAATTAGAAGCAATGAATAAAAAGTCCTCATTTTTAAAATTCATGTACGAACAAGCACTAGTTTTTGTGCAAAAATAAAAATTGATGAGAGTAATTTGCTTTTACTTACATCAATTATTGTTTAATGCCAATAATTAATCCTCTATCTGTAAACGGTTCTTCTTTAATATGATTAGCTTTAATATTGTTCTTTTCACATAATGAAAGAAGGAATTCAATGGGAAAAATTGCCAATTCATGTTTATCAACAAAATGTTGAACAGATTTACCTTTTTCAGCTATTAGGTAGTGCATTTCAAAATAACTAATGTAATCATCTTTTAAATCGGAAATATTTACTCTAGCAATTGCTACCTCATCATTTTTGAAACTAGTAACATGTGGACTACCAACTGCATAACCTTCCTTAGATAACCACGGCTCAATGATTAATACTCCCCCTTTTTTTAGGTGATTAGCAAAACCAGTAAAAGTCTTTTCTAAAGCGTTTTTATCTAAAATATATGCTATTGCACTAAACATAGAAATAATAACATCAAATTCTTTCTCAAATTTTAAATCTGACATATCTGATAGTATGAATGTTATTTCAGGTAATTTTTCTCTAGCAACTTTGATTATACTTTCATTAAGATCTATTCCTGTGCACTTGAAATCCTTTTGCAAATATTGAATATGACTTCCTGTACCACAGCCACAATCCAATAGTTCATTTCCAGAGCTTTTCTTATTTTGATCGATAATTGTTTTTACTTTTGCAGCTTCTTTTTCATAATCTTTCCAATAATAAATGAAATCATAATATTTGGCAAGTTTACGATATAATTCTTGTTCTTTCATAAAGAGAATAGATTTCTTTTAACTTATCAATATTTTTGGTTTGATTTTTCTTAAAAAATTATTAAGTAATTAATAAATTCAGATACATAGTTAGCAATTTTTAATTTTAAATTGTCATTAGCAAAAATCTCTTGCAACATCTGAAGTGCTAAATTATTTTTGATTTGATTTTTAATTTCACTATTAATGATCTCAATAAGATTTTCTTGTTTTTGGTTTTTATTAATGCTATTTTTTTGTTTAATGTTAAATTTGATTTCAGCTAATATAGATTGGTTGAAAGCTGTAATCGTTGAATCAAAAAAATGTTGTTTAACTAAATCATTAAGTAGATAACGCAATTTTCTTTCAATAAATCTCTTGAATTCTGGATAATTATTATGAATGAGAGTTCTGTGAGTTTCTTTTTGTAGACCTTTTTCAATGACCATTTGGAAAAATTCTTTCTCAATTCGATCAATTAATGATAACCTAAATGAATTCCAAAATGATAACTTGTAAAGAGGACAAAATAAAAGGTGATAATTTTTTTCTATTTCTTCTTTTGAAAAATAACCTGGAAGATGTGTTATACTACAATCTGTGGTTATTTTACAAACAATTTTAGTTATTGCATTATTTTCATTTTTAGTTTCCAGATTCATCATTAAACAACCGAATTGTTTCTTAAGAACAGTATATTATAAGCTCAAAAATAATTATTTCATTTAAATTCTAGAGTTGCGCCGTTGCTAATCTTAATAATATAAGGCACCCCGCCAGCTTTTACAATTGCCTTAGATATACGTTGCTCCTTACCAGGGGCATATGCTAACATGGTTCCCCCACCACCACTACCGTTCATTTTAGCTCCAATTGCCCCAGCTTTTAATGAAGCATTTATCATTTTTTCAATTTTAGGGGTTGAACGTTTAAGACCATCTCTAAGTAACAAGTGATGTTGATTAAGTAATTCACCAATGGTATTTTCATCAGGATTTTTCTTATGCAAAAGTGATAATGCTTTCCTCGTAAGATCCCTATTTTGTATTGATGTTAAAGTCATTGATCTACTTGGTTCATCAAGCTTATTGATATATTGTAAAACTTCCTCTAAAGAACTTCTTCTATGGCTAAAATTCTCAATATATTTACTTAATTGTTGATAACCTGCTTCTACATTATTGCGAATAAATCTCAGATCACCAACAGTATCTTGTTTCTTCTCGAGAGAATCACCAATAATTAGCCCTGATAATTTGGCAGGTAACTCAGTTAATTCGAGCTTTTCACCAAAATCGACATGGATAATATTACCAAAAATAGATGCTAAATGATCCATCATCCCACCACTTTCACCAAATTCTACAACTTCTGCTTCAAAAGCTAATTTAGCTAATTCTTGTTTTGATAATGAATCATCAGCAAGATGTAGGAATGTCATAACACTCGCTACTGATAAAGCTGAAGAGCTAGATAATCCCGCAGCAATTGGAATGTCACCACTAATTTCTAAATCAGCCCCTATTTTAGGGTGAATATCATTTTTCTTTAAGATATTAAAAGCACTACGAACATAGTCTCTATCATGTTTATATTGAATATTTTCAGTTAAATGGAATTCATCTTTTTGATTTAGATTGAGATAACTAATCTTAATATTATCATCATCTCGAGGTTTTACCCTAACTTTTATTTTAAGGTTCAATGCTGCAGAAATGACTTCTAAACCTAAATAATCACTATGTTCACCAAAAAGAAAGACTCTTCCAGGAGCAGTTATTGTAGTGCTTTTGACGAAATTCATGTTAATTGCATAACCAATTCATTTACAAATACTTTACTATCTACTTTAAAGTAGTAAAAGCACTATTGCATCAAAACAAAAAGTTCTTTCAAAAAATTAAGATTTTTTTTTAAAAAAAATAAAAGGAAGAAAGAAAAAATTCTTTCTTTCTATAATTCTAATTATTTCTCTTTTTTCGTATTAAGATGATCATTAGTGAGAAAATTGATAATCCTGCAAAGAAGGTTCCTGGCCCAATGAAAGGTAATTTAGCTTGTAGTAATGGTGAAGTAGTAAGGACATGGGTGCCATTAAGACCAGTTGTTACGTAGATATAGCCATCCTTTGCTGCGAATGTACCGAAATTATTAATTTCATCATAATCGCCAATCTTCTTTGGATGAGCAATATTTGTTGCATCGAACACCTCAAATAAACCTGAATCATCTAATAGATAGATATATTGTCCATCAGCTTGGATTTGTACAGGCATTGCATAGGTAAAGTATTGACCAATTTTTACTGGTTCAGTTATATCGGTTTTGATATCAATAATATCAAATCCTTCAAACAAAGAAAGGGCATAGACATAATTATTTGAAACATCTAATTGGATATAATATGAAGTATCTCTTGTGTAATTACCAATTGGTTCTGGTTCATAAGGGTTGGAAATATCAACAATTTGTAAATACTCACCACATGCAAGATAGAGATTAGTGTCCATGATTTCAACATCATAGACATCGCCTAATTCTTGATAAAGTAATGATTGTTGTGGGTAGTCTGGGTAATAGACATCAATAATTCTTAATCCCGCTCCTTCACAAGCTATGAAAACATATTCGTCATTAGCGCACAAATCAATGTAATCGCCTGATAAGGTGAAGTTACCACGTTCAATTGGATTAGTTGGGTCAGAGACATCGACAATACGTAAGCCTAAATCATTTTCTAATATATAGGCAAAATCGTTGTGTACATAAACTCTGAAAAAGGCATCATTTTCATCAAAAAACTGCCCTATTTCAACAGGATTTGCTGGATCTTTCACATTTACTATTTGTAGATTAGTACCATCTGCAACAAAAGCATATTTATCAAACAAGTAAACATGTTGAGCAGAACCATTATATTGATCAACAAAAATTTCTGTTATATCTGTTAAATCAGCACAATTGAATATTTTTATTGAATCAATATTATAAGTGAAAATTGCATCACCTTTTATTATTATATTATTCATTTGGAATGTGTAAGTTTCATGTGTATAATATAATAATTCACTAGCATTGGTTATGTCTATAATTTCAAAAGCTAATGCTTTGCAAACAACTAGATAGTTTCCTTTAATAGCTAAATTACTTGGAGCACCAGTATAATTTAATGCATAAGTATCAAAAGCTGTTGGAGAACTTAAAGTAGTGATATTCCAAGAAGAAACTTGGGATGTTGTTGAAGTGAACAAAACATTTCCAGCTCTAGCAAAATCATATACGCTTACGTGATATACTGAACTTAATAGAACTATATTATTCACATCAGAAACATTGAGTATTCTAATGTAACTAGAATCTTTGATATACATAATATCACCATCAAGTTGCATTTCAGTTAGAGTATTTGGTGTATAGTTATCAGTTTGATATGGATTTGTTAAATCTGTAATGTTGAAGATGTGATAATCAGTATTATCTGTGATATGAACAAAATTGCCATCTGCAACAATATCCTTAGGTGTAGATAGTCCTGTATAATTACAAATAACATACATATTATTGAAATCTGATGCATCAAGAACATAAAATGATGTGGTATTTGTCACAAAAATTCGATCGTTCTCTACATCAAGATTGGAACAGGCATAGGTTTTCCATTGAGTAACAACAACGGGATTTGCTATATCAGAAATATCAATAATAATGAAACCATTTCCACTTAAGACCGCATAAATATAATTTCCCTCTACAACAATATCACCAATGGAACCATAATTGTCGTCCCAGTAGGTAAGCTCAGAGATAGTTGTAGAATCTAATGGTTTTCTAGCAATTTCAAGAGCTGAATTATCATCTGTCATTGCTTTTATATTCAATGAATAATCGCCTACAAAAATAGGCAATAAGAAAATAGCTACAAAGATGATTGCTATGAAACCAATTCTTCGACTTCGAAATATTCTTGAATTCATAAAATATTCCACCTTTATTTCATAACCTCTTCTTTTTTAGACTTAAAAAAGACAAATAAACAGAACAATTATTCACTTAAAAAACATTATTCTATGAGCTATTCTAAACAAAAAAGTAACTCAAATTGAATGAAAATATTAATGAAAAAAATTTTAGACAAAAAAAATGAAGGTTGAAGAAAGCCTATTTTTCATCAGTTTTTATATCTTCATCTTTTTTCAGCAATCTCTTTTTATAAATTCCATAACGTATTACTTCGACTGAACCGAAAATTATGCAACAGTAAGCAAAACCTATACCAACACCACTCCAGTTAACAAGATTAATTCCTGCAGCATTTAAATCTAAGAAATATTCGCCGATTTCTATCATTGGTTCTAATAACACCAATAACGCTTTTTTCGTACCGATAGCATGATCAGTAGAACCAACTTCATCATAAAGAATGGTGTTGTTCCTAGCAACAAGTTGTTCCATAACTGCAGCAGTTGTAAATGAGCTAGTTTTCATAAAAGTCCAACCATATACATTCATCGGATGATGCATATCAGTACCAGTTATATTACCAAAGCCATTTGTATCATTACACCAAGGATCAGACTCATAATCATAGACATTCTCATTAACGAGCTCTATATAATCAACACCCCAGGCTAGTAATTCTACTCGAGAAGGATGGTCAGGCATTCTTAGAGGGTCAGATAATATCGTGCTCCAAGGGATATGATTAACTACAACAACTCCTCCTTGAGTATGTGTAGCATCAATCGCTTCTTGTATTTCATCATTAGTTGGGTTAGAAGATGGGATAGGCACAAATTCTGATATTCCTAGTAAATTCAGATGAATTCTATTAGTAGTCCATTCTTCACCAGAAAGTAAAAGAATTCGCCCAGCATAAGTTGCAGCTAAATTAGCAAGTTCAACAGGATCGGGTATTCGATTATGATCTGTCAATGCCATAGCATTAAAACCATGTGCAAGATGCCATAGGATGTTTTGTTCGAATGTTAAAACCCCATCAGAATACTTTGTATGACTGTGTTGGTCAAATATGATATTGAATTCTGTCTCATTATATTCAGGAGTATATGCCCAATCAAAACTATCATTTGTAAATTTGTACAGATATGATTCTGTGTAAGAAATTGCCCCAGTAAGTGTGAAAAAAACAATATGAATTAAAACTAATGCACCAAATCTTATGCCAAGTCTTTTAAGATATTTTTTATTTAGAGCCATAAAACCAAACCTGAGAAATAAAATTCATTTTAACACTTAACCTTTCTATTTTAATTTATTAAGTTTTCATTTTTTGCGATTTAGTATTTTTTATATAAAATTCTTTGATATTTTAATTGATAAATGCTATGAGGTTACCAGTTTGAGTCATGAAGAGGAAGACAAACCTATATACAATATTGGATTTTTTAGTAAACAAACTGAAGATGAAAAAAAGGATCCTAAAGATGTTCTACAATGGAATAAAAATAAGCTCATAGCCTATATTAGAGGAGTATTTGATGGACGTGGAGTAATCTATACCAATGATAAAAATGATATGATCATCTCATTGCAACATCATAAAATTGAAAAATTGGAGATTTATCAGAAAGCACTCCAAATGCTCGATATTTACTCTTTTATTTATTATCCTCAAGATTCATCTGATGTTATTGAACTATTTATTGTGGGTAAAAGGAATGTCTATTTATTCAATAGACTCATTGGTATTGACTATCCTGAAGATGCTGATATTTTCTATAATTTTTGGAAGAAAATAGATTGGGAAGATTAATCATTTTCATTTATCTTGCTAATAATCTATCATTTGTTCTTTGATAAAAAATAAATAACTGGAATAATAAATAAGCAAAGAATTAACTCTATTTGTTGATTATCAAATGAGAATTATTCAGCAGATCAAAAATTCATTTCTTATTAAATCATTACTCTTGATTTTAATCCCTTGGATAATATTGGCAGTTGTTTTTGGATTGTATGATTTACAAATTTCAAACGCTGTTGTAAATTTTGAATCAAAATTGGGTGAATTTGGAGCTATATTTGGCGAAATTCCTGGTTATTCATTAATAGCAATTTCACTAGTAGTTATTATTGGTGGATTGATCAAGAATTTAAAGTACCAAAAAATACCCGCTGGAGTTGGAATTATAGTAAGTTTAATCATTTTTATTTATGGTTTATTTTCATCTTTTGACATCTCATTAATTGCTGGAACAATTTTCATTTCATTAGTTGTATTTACATTATTCTTATTTGATAAAGATTGGAAATCATATCGAAAGATTACAGCTATAATTTTGTTATTGGAGATAATTAATCCATTATTGTTTGTGCAATTGTTTAAATGGTTGTGGGGCAGAGTGCGATTCAGACAATTAGTAAATATTGGTTTTGAGTTTTATACTCCTTGGTATATACCTAATGGTCCCTCAAGTGTTTATGCAAGTTTCCCTTCAGGGCACACAGCGATGGGTTGGGTTTTCTTACCATTATTAATTCTCTTATTTAAACGTGAGAAGAGAGATTTTCTAACATACTTTGGAACTTTACTAATCATTAGTTGGGGTGTGTTTGTTGCACTTTCTCGAGTAATAATTGGAGCACATTTTGCATCTGATGTGTTATTTTCTACTGGCGCAGCCTTTACAACTACTGTGATACTTTATTATCTATTCTATTTAAGAAAACCACGAGTGAAACAATTAAATGTAATTGAACAAAATACTACATAAGATTATTAATTTAGATTCATTTTTTATTCTTAAAGCATCAGATTTAGAAGCTATCAAAAAATTGGAATATAATAGAATTTATTCGGGGTAATAATATGATTAATCTTCGAAGATATGGAATAATTACAATAATAGCATTAATTCTCACAGTAGGTACTTTAAGTAGCTTTGCTGGTTTAGACTGGCAAACAACAAAAGGGGAAGTAGTGAAATTTTATTCACACGAAAATGAAGTACTATATGGGAAATATTATCCTGGATCAATAAACGCTGGCATTGTTCTTCTAGAAGGATTTGGAAGTGATCAATATGCTCTAAAAAATGTTTTATCTGAACTAATAGGTTTAGGATTGCATATTTTTACCTTTGATTTTACAGGTCAAGGACGATCATCAGGAGTAGTTGGTTTTGATAATGCGGAATCTATTCGTATGAGCTTGCAGGTTATAATTGCAAAAAATCTATTTAAGCAATTATCAGGTTTAACTGATTCTCAAATAATGTATTTGGGTCACAGTATGGGGGCTAGAATGGCTTTACAAGCAACGACTATAGATTCAAGTAAATTAGCGGGATTAGTTTTAATTGGAACACAAATTAATCTAGAAGCTAATCTACAATCAAGCTTCTTTACAGGTGTAAATGATACTGAATTAACATGGGTTCAAAATTTATCTCCCGATAATCCAAAAATTGACGTATTACTTCTCTCAGGGATGTGGGATGATATTTTAAAACCAAGTTCTGCTTATCTACTTTATGAAAAACTCTCTGGTGAACAAGCAACTGATAGGTTTGCAGAAACAACTACAGCTTCAGGTAATATTAGAGAATTAGCTATATACAAAGCAATGTTTCATAATTACGAAGTTTATTCTCCAAGAATATTAAAGAAAGCTAAAAATTGGATTGCTGATAAATTTAATATCATTCCTGAAAAGTCACTTACTGCTGCTAAATCTATTGCCCGAATAATAATTTGGATTAGTGGTTTAACATCATTATTTTTAGCTATTATTTATGGCACCAAATGGTTGAATGAAAAACAAATGGACTATAAAGAAATTCAACCCGAGGATTCTGTTGAAAAAATTAAAGCTTTAAATATTGATAAACTTCTGATAACCAATCCTAAGAAATTTTTATGGATGAAGATTTTGTTATTACTTTTAGGTTCTTTACCTATAGCTATGCTGCTTATTGCTCTCTTTATGCTTATCCCAGTTGGGTTACCAATATTTAATGTGATTTATGTTGGTATTTTTGGTGGTTTTGGATTACTACTAGTAATTTTATATAGAGTAGGACGGGTTCCAACAGTAAGCGAGCAATGGAAACCACAATGGAGAACAGCTGTAAAGCAACTTCATTGGAAAGACTTGATTTTTGTTTCTCTAACTTTTGGTTTCATATTACTTTATGTAACAGTCTTTGCTAGATCAGGATTTTTTAATATTTACCCATTGAATCTTAGACTTGTTTGGTTGGCTATTTTCACAATTTTATCAATACCGGGTTTCTATATCGGCCATCTAGAAAAACGCATCAGTAAAAAAAGTGTATTAAAATTTCATCGATTTACATGGTTGAACACATTAATTATTTTGATTCCATTCTTTCTGCAAGCAATATTCTTCGCAATATTAGGATCATTATCTGGTTTCATTGGAGCAATTCACGGATTAATAATCTTAGCAATAGTATTTCTTTCAGGGGATTTACTTCAAAAAATAAGTAAAAATGCACTAATCACAGCTTTTCTACAATCATTCTTATTACAACTTTTAGTATTACCACAAGGATCGTTATTCAGAATATTTTATTAAAAATTAAATAAGGAAAGGCTTTACTCTTTCCTTGGAATTTTTTTCTTAAGTTCTTTATCTATAAATGCAGGAGCAATTACAAATGCACATTTTTTAGTGTCAATATTGGTAGTGATCAAGAATGGCGCAGGATAATCTTTAGTTGCACTAATTGTTACTTCACCAAAATTTTTTTCCAAATATTCTTGGATTATACCTAATAATTTTGGTGAAAGGTAGTATTCTAGATGTGGATGCTTTAACAAGGTAGAAATCTTATCTTTTACTTCAATTTGCTCTTGTTGTAATTTAAATAATTCAAAATCCTCGATATTCAATTGATGATAATTTTTGAAAAAATCAATCTTAGAATAATCCTCTAGAATGCCAATATTTCTTTGCTCGTCCATTATCATTTCTGAACCATGAAAATCAATGATATTTTTTTCCATAGTAATATTTGTTTCTTTCTCAAAATGCTCTGCTAAACTAAAAATACTCACGATATCACCTCTAATATTTTTTTCTAAAACTAACCATTTTTGATTGACAGTATTCACAAAACGAGCAATTTCTTTTCCAACTGTAGTTAATTTATAGACCATACCATTTTTTTCTACAATCCCATGCTCAATAAGAAAATTTAAGTGATAGTTGAAATTTCCTGTGCTAGTTAGGGGTAGTATGAGATTAACAGAATCTAATATATCAGAATAAGCTGTTTTGTCGATTTTAGCTAACCGTGTAATAATGGAATTGCGAATTGGATTTGTTATAAGAGAAAATAACTCGCTTTTCTTCAATAATATCAACCATGTATACCTTAATCATAATTTTATTTAGTATTGTTTGACTAATGATTAGTCAAGAAAAATTGGGGTGAATATAGTACTCTTAGATATGAGTACCACATTCTGAACAGAATTGAGCATTTTCTAATAATATTGCACCACAATTGGTACAATATCTTTGACCTGAAATTTTTAATCCTGATTCTTTTACATCATCATCATAGACTGTTTTGCGGTCATTATCGTCAAGTTCGATACTTCTGATGCCTAATTGTCTCATTCCAGTAGCAATTTCTTCTTCTGATAACTGATCAACTGGCCTTCCGTAATGTTGCTCTAACCTATAAGCATCTTCTTCTCGCATCTTAATAGCTCTATGTGTGCCAGCAATTGCTAATAAAATAGCACCGCCAATCAACCATCTTCTTGTTCTTCTTCGATAAAAGCGTCTAGTTTGGCGGATAAGATTATTTCTGACTGCTCTACGAACAATTCTACCAGGTCTAAACCATCTTGGGGACATAATTATTTCACCATTTTTATTCTTTTAAGTATTCTAGCTGAACAATAGTCGTTTTATTGATAAAAATATTTACATTTAAATTAACAGTAAATCTTTTGAATTCTATTAACTCAGTATTGCTATTAAATCAATTATGTGTTTATTATGAGCTTAAAATTAGATTGGGAAAATTCTGAAGTATTTGCTATTAATAGAGAACCCCCCCATAATACTTTAATTCCCTATACCTCTGTTGAATCAGCACTAAAATCATCATTTGAACAATCACCATACTTTAAAAGTCTAAATGGTAGTTGGAAATTCAATTGGGTAGAAAAACCAGATGATAGACCTATTGATTTTTACAAGAAAGATTTCAATGTTAAAAAATGGGCTGAGATACCCGTTCCTAGTAATTGGCAACTTCAAGGTTATGATAAACCAATTTATACGAATATAAGATATCCTTATAGTTTAAGTCTAAAAAAATCAGAAATCCCTAAAATTGATCATAATAATAATCCTGTTGGTAGTTATAGAACTGAATTTGAGATTCCTGTAGAGTGGTTAACAAGAGAAGTATTCATTCATTTTGATGGTGTGAAATCTGCGTTTTATTTATGGATAAATGGCGAGAAAGTTGGTTATAGTCAAGGAAGTATGACCCCAGCAGAATTCAACATTACACAGTTTATCAAAAAAGGAAAAAATATTCTCGCTGTTGAAGTTTATCGATGGTCGGATGGAAGTTATTTGGAAGATCAAGATATGTGGCGTTTTAGTGGTATTTATCGTGATGTATATCTTTTTTCAACTCAACCAGTACATATCAGGGATTTCTTTGTTAAGTGCAAATTTGATGATAATTATCAAGATGCCAATATTTTCGTAAGTGCAAAAATTAGAAATTATAGTTCTGAATTAGCTCACTCATTTAAAATAGAGGTTCTTCTTTACCATGAAGATCAGTTAGTTGAATTAAAACAAATCATGACAAGATCATTTAATATTGGATCCAATTCAGAAATCTTAATTGATATTGATTCTAAGGTTGAAAAACCAAACCATTGGACAGCTGAAACTCCTAATCTCTATGATGTGATTTTTATTCTCCGTGATGAAAATAGCAAGATAATTGAGGTAGAAAAAACAAAATTTGGTTTTAAACAAGTAGAAATAAAGAACAGTCAAATTTACATCAATGGAAAATCGATAATTTTCAAAGGTGTTAATCGACATGAGCATGATCAAAAAACAGGTCGGATGCTATCTTATGAGCAAATGATCGAAGATGTTCAATTAATGAAACAATACAATATTAATGCTGTAAGAACTAGCCATTATCCTGATCATCCTAAGTTTTACGATATTTGTGACGAATATGGCATTTATGTTCTAGATGAATGTAATTTAGAATCACATGGTTTGCGAGACATCTTACCAGCTAGTGATCCAAAGTGGCGAGATGCTTGCCTAGATAGAATGACAAGGATGGTTGAAAGAGATAAAAATCATCCCTGTATCTTCATGTGGTCATTAGGCAATGAAGCTGGTTTTGGTACCAATTTTAGTTTAATGAAAGAAGTAACTTTAGAAATCGACAATACTCGCCCTATTCATTATGAAGGGGATCATAAGTTAAAAGTCTCTGATGTTTTTAGTACTATGTATTCTACCCCAAAAGTGCTTGAAAAATCCGGCAAGCTTCAAATAGCTAGATCTGATTGGTTCGGTCCTGTAATAGGTCCACGAATATACAAAGAAAAACCGCGTATTTTATGTGAGTATACACATGCTATGGGTAACAGTTTAGGTAATTTCCAAAAATACATTGATATTTTTGAAAAATACGACAATTGTATTGGTGGTTTTATATGGGATTATATTGACCAAGGAATCCTACGAACAACTGCTGATGGACAGGAGTATTGGCTCTATGGAGGGGATTTTGGTGATGAACCAAATGATGGTAATTTCTGTTGTAACGGGATATTATTACCAAATCGCAAACCTAACCCTTCAGCATTTGAAGTGAAAAAGGGTTATCAAAATATTACTGTTAAAGCAAAAGATCTTTCTAAAGGTATTTTTGAAATTCATAATAAGTATGACTTTATCAACTTAGAGTTCTTGGTTTGTGAGTGGTTGATAAAAGGAGATGGAAGGATTCTTCAATCAGGTGTTATAGATAAATTACCAATATTACCTGGAAGCTTTATTGATATAAAAATACCAATAATGGAACATAGTTCATCATTTGACTATCAGCTGATCTTTAATTTCAAACTTAAAGAAGATACAAACTGGGCTAAAGCGGGTTTTATTGTTGCTTGGGATCAATTCAAATTACCATTATTAACTAAAGCAAGGAAACCAATTAATATTGATAACTATTCAGAGTTAAAGATCGATCAGTCAAAACGTGAGATTAATATTAGAAATGACACCTTTTCATTATCCTTTAGTAAAAAATCGGGTCGATTAATATCCTTTATCTATAAGAATAAAGAATTAATTACTTCACCATTAACACAAAACTTCTGGAGAGCACCAATAGATAACGATTTAGGATTGTTTAGTTTTGCACCTAAGTTTCTAGTTCCATTTGTTAAAAGGAGATTTTATAGGTGGAAAAGAGCTAATATGCGTCAAAGGTTGATGAAACTTAAAATCACTAGCATTACCTCTAAAAAAATCCAAATTTTAACAAAATCTCGAGTTATTTTAGGTGGCTCGCCAATAGTAAATAAATATACAATTTTTAGCTCAGGTGATGTAATTGTTGAGAATAGTTATCGACCCCGAGTTAATTTGATTCGGTATGGCATGCAAATAGCTATACCAAATGAATTTTCAACTATTCATTGGTATGGAAAAGGACCACATGAAACAATGTGGGATAGGAAAAATGGTGCTGCTATAGATAATTATTCGTTAGAAATCAATGATTTTATTCATAATTATATCAAACCACAAGAAAATGCGAATAGATCAGATGTTCATTGGTTTACTCTTAGTAATGATAATTCAGGGATACTAGTTCAAACAATGAGTAAGTATTTGTTAAACTTCAGTGCATGGCCTTATACTATGAGCGATTTAGAAAAAGCACAACATATTAATGAATTACCAAAAAGGGATGTCATTACAGTTAACATTGATTACAATCAAAAAGGTGTTGGTGGTGATTGGCCAGCAATAGCTTTGACTCATAAAGAGTATAAACTCAAAGGTATGAGGAAATATTCCTATAGTTTCAGGTTAAGACCTTATGATAAAACAGATAAGAGCATTGATGAATTAATTACTGAATTTATTGGCTAAAATAAACAAAAAAATCTAAAAATTACGACAAAAACTTGCGGATGTTTTTTTTAGACATAGTGAATCCCTTAGCTACATACCTTGAATTATTTTTCTAAAATGCTTTAATAGTATCAAGCAAATATTTCTGATAGGTATCAACCTTATCTCACCAAGAACTATGGTTGAAAAAAACAAAAACTGTGTGTTTCCTAAAAAGGTCTCAACGCAGGATCGCCAAATAAAAACAATGATTACAATTCACACCTCGCTACAATTCAAGGGTCGACTTTACTGTGGCTGAATGCTTTCGCAAAAACAAAATACAAAGAACCTGTTTACAAATTAAGATCCTGTCAAAAAATCCATTCATTATTGCCGGAGAAAGCTAAAATCCCTACTAAATAACCTCAATCCTCTTCCAATATGCCGGAGAAAAAAGATGATCGTTTATACATTATAGGTTGATTCTCAAACGATTTGCGCCTCAATTAAATTGGTCTTTACCAATTTGTTATGCTTTAGCAATAATTCTCCGGCTAAAGAACCGAGATGGACTGTCGAAACCTCCCTTCCTTCTATCAGTCCATCTCAACCCACCTCTTATTTTTACTGCTTTTATAAGAGCAAATCTTAAATCAAATTCATCTCATAGTACAATTTATGACGATAGTTGATAATGAGAAAAAAAGCCGTGATCTTGATCAAGCTTTTGAAAAATTACTTTTAAAATATAAAGAATTCAAAGATGAGCAAACTCTTCAGGGTTTAGAACGTTCTGAAATTGAACAATTGATAATGCAAGTTAATAGGTTGCATGATAAGCTCAACAAACTTATGAATATCGTTGGTAGAAACTATTCCACATAAAAGGATTCTATTTGTGGTATTTTTCACGCCATTCATCTTCTAGTATATCCATTGCTACATCGTTAACGTAACTTCCTTCTACAAAATCAGTGTGTCGATGAATGCCTACTTTTGTAAAACCTACTTTCTCATAAACATGTATAGCTCTAGGATTGGTTTCAAAAACATTTAAACCTATTCTGTGTAGGTTTAGATAATCGAAGCCAATTTTTAATAATAAAATCATAGCATCGGTTCCAAAACCTTTAGATCTATTATTTGAATCGTAGATAGCAATACTAACACTAGCAGTTCTATTGATAGCTCTTACATTTCTCAAACTAGCATGGCCTAAAAATTCGCCAGTTGATAGTTCTTCAATAGCAAAAATATACTCTGTACCCTTTCGTCTATTTTCCCATGTTTTTCTTATCCATTCTGCGCGTTCTTCTCGAGATTCGGGGATAACAGGTCCAAGTTCTCTTCGTAAATCGATAGCATTCCAAAATCTCATGATTGAATCTAAATCAGTTAATTCAAATGAACGTAATTTTACTTTCTTGCCTTCGAACATTTTTACCAATCCATGATTGTTTTAACAATCTTTTAATACAGTAATAAAAAATTTCTCTTAATAAATTTCCAAAAATTTAAAACCTATATAATTTATATAAGTGAAAATGGGGTACAAAAATGCCATATTCAATTCTCTCTATGTTCAATCTACCTATTAATAATAATCTCTCATTAAAAGGCGAAAGATGGGATAATTTTGTTGATTGGTTAAAGAATGATTTTTGGGCAAAAATATCTGACTGGTTTTCAATTAATATAGCGAATGTATTGATTACTGTATTAGTAATAATCTTATTACTTCTCTTTACAATAATTTTAGAAAGAGTTAGCACCCGCTTAATAAAACGCTTTGGTAGAAGAAACGATTGGGCTGATGAAGTAATTAATGGTATGGCTTTTTTTGGTCGATTATTTATTATAATAATAGGACTAGGAGTAATTATTGCAGTTGGAGGATTACCTGAGGAGCTTGGTATAACAATTACTGCTTTGCTTGGTGCTACAGTAGGTTTCGCTTCAACGAAAGCATTGGGAAATATCATTTCAGGATTTACAGTGTTAATTTCACGTACTTTTAGTATTGGTGATTATGTGCAAATTGGTGATGCAGAAGGGATTGTTTGTGAAATAACTAACAATTATACTAAATTATTAACAAACAGAGATCGCACCATTCTTATACCAAATCAAGAAGTAACTCAATCAAAGGTCATCAAATTCTGTACAGATGAAGTATCAAAAACTTATACTATGTATCCTTCGTTTAACCATACATTATCAACAAAGCAACTGAATAAGATTTTTGATAAAGTGATCGAAAAATACACTCCTGAACGAGTTTACGAAATAAAGTATGAACTTAATGAGGTAACACATTTTTATCGGAAATATGAGATTTCATTTGTTTTTGATTATGTAGATGATTACTTCAAAATCCCATCTGAATTTTTAACAGATGTTATGTTATTATATGATAAAGCAGTCGCTCGAAAAAATAAGGAATCAAGTTGAACATAATATTAATTTCA
>JAEORJ010000102.1 GCA_016840945.1 Candidatus Gerdarchaeota archaeon | reverse complement strand
TTTTGACGATAACCTAGCTAACAAAGATTTACAAATCCAACATCACAGTAAGTTACCTATGCAAGCGGGATTTGGTTCTAGTGGTGCAGGGGCAATAGGTACTGCTTTCGCGTTAAATGATGCACTTAAAATGAATTATACAAATCAGGAATTAGGTCAAATTGCCCACAAAGCCGAAGTGCATTGTAGTACTGGACTTGGCGATGTTATCGCTCAAATGCATGCTGGTGCTGAAATAAGATTGGAACCAGGTGGTCCCGGAATAGGTAAAATACAATCAATGATTTGGCCCGATGATATTAAAATCGTAACAATTGCTTTAGGAACTATATCAACTAAGAAAGTAATAACAAATCCTAAGCATATTCTTGAAATCAATAAAACTTCAGAAAAATTATTGAGCGAATTATTGGAAAATCCTTCATTAGATAGCTTTATTGAAATCAGTTACACTTTTGCTGTTCAAGCTCATTTAATGACGCCACAAGTTAAAGATTTAGTAGAAACACTTCGTGCAAATAATTTTCCTTCAAGTATGATAATGTTGGGACAATCAGTCTTTACAATTTTAACTTCAAATAAAGCTAAGGATTGTGCTTCCTTCTTAAAGAAAATATACCCAAATGCTAATATCATGATTAGCACTTTAGCTACACAAGGTCCGATAAAAATTGATAATCAATAGGTGAATAAATTGAGTGAAATCCCTCCCGATCATCCAAGATATATGTCACTAAAAGAAAGGCATGAAATCATCGAAGGCATGCATCAAAAAATCGTTGCTGAAGCTGGATTAATAGCTCATGGCAGAGGGGAAGCTTTTGATTATATTCTAGGAGAAAAAACACCCTCTTATGCATTAATTCAAGAAGAAGCAGCAGTAGCACAATTATTGCTTGCAAAAAGACCTGTGATTTCTATCAATGGGAATGTAGCTGTTATTTGCCCTAAGAAGTTAGTACGATTAGCTGAACTCACTCATGCGAAAATTGAGATTAATCTTTTTTATAGAACAGAAGAGCGGGAGAGGAATATCAAACAAGTATTAATGGATGCAGGTGCTCAAGAAGTGTTAGGTGTAAACCTTGGTAATAAAGCAGAGACAATACCAGAGATTTCACACAAACGAAGAATAGTTGATCCTGAAGGTATCTTTCTTGCAGATGTTGTATTTGTTCCTTTAGAAGATGGTGATCGAACCATGGCTCTTCGGAAAATGGGGAAAACGGTCATTTGTGTGGATCTTAATCCAATGTCAAGAACTGCTGTTTGGAGTAATATCACCATTGTAAACCATATTAGACGAGCAGCACAAGAAATGGTTGAAATAGCAGATAAGTTATCCCGTAAAAAAGAATCAGAATTAAAAATAATCATCAAGAACTATAATAATAATAAAATGTTACAAGAAAGTATAAATTTCATGGTTGAAAGATTAGTAGCTCTCTCCAAAGAGAAACTTCAAGAGGAGTAGTCAATGGCAAAGTTAACATCATTTGATATTTTAAAAAAGAAAAAAACAGGCAATAGAATTACCATGCTTACTGCTTATGATTATTGCATGGCTAAGATTTTTGATGAAGCAAAAATCGATATACTTCTAGTTGGTGATTCTATGGGTCAAGTAGTATATGGTGCTGATACAACACTAGAAGTAACTCTTGATATGACTATTCAACATTGCCAAGCTGTCTCGAGAGGTGCTAAAGAATATAGTATGGTTATGGCTGATATGCCCTTTCTAAGCTTTGGTTTAACAGTGGATGAAACTGTAGCAAATGCAGGAAAACTAGTAAAACAGGGTCATGCAGAAGCTGTGAAATTAGAAGGGGCAAGTGAAACGCGAATTTCCGAAATAAAAGCAATAGTTGATATTGGTATTCCTGTTCAAGGTCATATTGGTTTAATACCTCAATCAGCATACAAACTTGGTGGTTATAAAGTACAAGGAAAACCACAATCATTCTACTCAGAGGATGAGTTATTAAGGCAAGCTAAAAGATTAGAAGAAGCAGGTTGTTTTTCAATTATCCTAGAATCAATACCTCATGATATTGCTGAAAAGATAACTAATATGTTAAAAATTCCTACAATTGGAATTGGTGCTGGAGTAAATTGTGATGGACAAGTACTTGTCTGTTATGATATGTTAGGTTGCACAATAGGGCATAAAGCTAAATTTGTGAAAACATATGCTAATATATATGATATCATTTTAGATGCAGCCAAAAAATATGCTAAAGATGTGGAAGAAAAAAGTTACCCCTCTTTAGAATACTCTTATGAACGGTGAGAAAATGTTTCTTGTAATGGGTAGTGGTAGTGTAGGTAGTTTCTTTGGTGGTTTAATTGCTACAAAACACCATGAAGTTCATTTCATTGGTAGAAAAGATCACATTGAAGAAATAAATAAGAAAGGTTTGCAAATAATTGGTCTAAAGAATAAATGTGTTAAAATAATTGGTTATACTTCGGTTAAAGCATTTCAACAAGCTAATAATGAACAAGAAATTGAATACGTTCTATTAACAACAAAAGCTCATCAAACATTAGAAGCTGCTACTCAATTAAAACCTATATTATCTGATAAAGCTACTATTATTGCTATTCAAAATGGTATTGGCACAGAAGATATTATAAAACAAATTTTCCCTAAAAATACTGTTTTAAGAGGAACAACATCAATAGGTGTTTGTAGGCCAAAACCTGGTGTTATTGAATTTACTGGTGATGGGATTACATTAATTGGTTTTCGTACGGAAAAAGAAAAAACTAAAGCTAAGATTTTTGTTGATATGATGAAAATAGCTGGTATAAATGCTAATATTGAACCTAATATTTTGGGAGCTGTTTTTTCAAAAACCATAGTTAATTGCGCTCTTAATCCATTAACAGCAATTTATCAGGTCAAAAATATAGAAGTCTATAACAATCCTGAACTTCGAAAATTAGCAACAAAATTAGCTACTGAAGCATGGAATGTTGCCATTAAATCAGGTATTAACCTTTCAATACGAGACCCAATTGAATATACTTTTGAAATCATAAAGAAAACTGGTGAAAACACTAATTCAATGTTAAATGACATATTAAACAAGCGAAAAACTGAAATTGACTTTCTAAATGGTAAAATAATTGAGCTCGGAGAAGAAGTTGGTGTTGATGTTAGTACTAATCTAGAAATTTACAATAAGATTAAATCTTTAGAGAAAAGTTAGACCTTCAATTAAAATATATGGTTGGAATTTTATGACAGATACACCAACAGATAAAGAATTGTTGCAAGATCTCCTTGATAAATTATCAAATGATAAAAATTATTCTCAAGTATTTAGCTCAATGTGTACACCACCAACCCCCTTATCTCGAGATATTGCATCTACCTTCGCAGAAATTAATTTGGGTGATCCTGGTCTATTTCCTTCCACAGTCAAAATGGAGAAAGAAGTTTTAGAAGATTTAGCAGATTTATTACATGCTCCTTCAGGTTGGTTCGGAACCATAACATCTGGTGGTAGTGAATCAAATCTTATAGGTTGTTGGATAGGGAGAAATTGGGGCAGAAAAACTAAAGGTATAAAGAATGGCAATATTGTTTTTCCAAAATCTGCTCATGTTTCTTTCGAGAAAGCAGCTGATTTACTTGGATTAGAACCTCGATGGGTTGATTTAACTGAAAATCAACAAGTGAATACAGATTCTGTTCATGAAGCAATGGATGAACAAACTGTCTCGATTGTAGGAATAGCTGGCACTACTGGTACTGGTGTTTGTGATGACATTAAAGCTTTAAGTGATTTGGCTGTTGATAATAATGTTTTTTTGCATGTTGATGCTGCTCATGGAGGTACCATTCTACCTTTTTTGGGTGAACTAGGTTACAAACAACCTACATTTGATTTCCAATTAGAAGGAGTTAATAGTATCACTATAGATACTCACAAAATACTTGGTAGTTTGATCCCCGGAGGATCAATAATAGTTCGCTCGTTAGATATGGCTTCAGTAATTTCAAAGAATATTTCTTATTTATCTGATTCAAAAACAAAACAAATAACTGTTACTGGTACGCGACCAGGCAATGCTGTTATTGCTTCTTGGGTATTATTGAAAAAACAAGGTAAACCATATCTTTTGAAACGAATAAAAGAATCATTACAAAATACCAAATATTTTGTGGAACAATTAAAAACTATACCAGAAATTACATTAGCTTTTGAACCAACAATAAATATAATCGGATTTACCAATAGTGTTTTTTCTAATGAGCAATTTGTTGCAAAATTACATGAAAGAGGATGGCATTTATCAATTTATAATAATTGGACAAGAGTCGTTGTTATGCCACATGTAACAAGAGAAGCAATTGATAAATTCATTAATGATGTTAAATTAATCTTAAGTTAGGAGGAAGAATTGTTGTCACGTTTTAAACCTTCAATACATTCATCGATTTATGAAATAACAGGTACTAAATCATCATTATTAAAAGGCAAGAGAATAGCGATTGGGATGACTGGTAGCGTTGCAGTCTTGGAAATTGTCAATCTTGCTAGAACTCTAATGCGACATGGAGCAACTGTTTTTGTAGCAATGTCTCAGGCAGCGACAGAGTTAATCCAACCTGAACTTATTGAATGGGCAATAGGAAATCCTGTGATAACAAAACTAACTGGACAAATCGAACACGTACATTTGTGTGGTAATCATCCTGATAAAGTTGATTTGTTATTAATAGCTCCATCGACTGCTAATACAATAGGTAAAATAGCTAATGGCATAGATGATACTGTTGTGACAACTTTTGCAACTACTGCATTTGGTACAGGTATTCCAATCGCAATTGTGCCTGCAATGCATGCAACCATGTATGAAAATCCTATGGTTGTTGAAAACATCAAAAAATTGGAAAAAACTGGTGTTCAATTCATTGGTCCTCGAAAAGAAGAAGGAAAAGCGAAAATAGCTACTATTGATGATATTGTTGAAAATGTAATCAAGATTCTTACTCCTAAAGATTTCAAGAATAAGAAAATAGTTGTAACAGCGGGTCCAACGAGAAATTGGTTAGATGATGTTAGATTTATTAGCAATCCTAGTTCAGGCAAAATGGGTATTGCCATCGCTTTAGAGGCAGCTAGTCGTGGTGCAGACGTTACTCTATTATTAGGTCCTTCCACTGAAAAAATACCTGATATAGGTATAAAGATAGTGAATTTTGAGTCAACTGATGATATTATAACTGCAATCGATAAAATAGATAGCATCGATCTTTTCATTTCAGCAGCTGCTATTGGAGATTATAAAACCAAAAAACAAACCGGGAAAATTTCTTCTAAAAAAGAAGAATTAATTATAACACTTGAACCTACTCAAAAAATAATTGACTATGTAAAGAAGAAATTCCCAAAAGCACAAATAATTGGTTTTAAAGCAGAGGTAGATCTCACAAAAGATGAATTGCAGAAGAAGGCTGAAAAAAGTCTTACCGATCATAATATCGAAATGGTTGTAGCTAATATTGTCAATAGAACAAACGAAGGTTTTGCTAGTGATACAAATGAAGTATTATTAGTTATAAAAGATCAAAAACCAATTGAAATTCCATCGAAATCCAAACGGGAAATTGCAAAGGATATACTATCCACATTTAAAAAAACAAGTTTAAAGAAATAACCAATATAAAAATACGAACGACAATATTATAAATTAGTAAAATATTCTTTTCATTAACTTTATTCAAGAACAGGAATGATAGTCAAATGGCAGACAATACTCCATTCTTAGTGATAAATCCAAATGCAGAAGATAAGAGACTTGGAAAGAAACTTCCATCTATTCTCAATACAGCTAAAAATATTTTTGGAGAATTTAATTACGAATTAACAACAAAAATTGGTGATGGAATCCCGATAACTAAAAATGCAATTGATGAAGGATATAGAACCTTAGTAGCTGTTGGTGGCGATGGTACATTAAATGAGGTAATTAATGCTTCAGTTAATAAAAATGTTAAAGTTGGGATGATACCGGGCGGGAGCGCTTGTGATTCACATAAAACTCATGGAGTACCACGAGATTTTCAACGAGCGGTAGAAAAAGTCTAAGATAGTTTTTCTGACAAGTTTCCTGTGGGCCTAGCTCAAGGGGACACTGATCGCTATTTTATAGAAATGATAAATGGTGGTTTTATCGGTGAAACTTCCGCTGCTCTTGCAGATCGTTTTGAATGGGCTCATGCTGAAATAGGCTACGGGTATGCAGCAATCCGCATAGCATTGAAGTATAAACCTATTACTTCAAAAATAACTATTGATGGCGAAACTGTTAGAAACGCAAATCTCTCAGCTTTTGCAGTATCCTTAACAGATTGCATAAGTGATTTCAATTATATACCTGGCAACCATCCTCGAATAGGTGATTTTGCAGTTTTCATCTCTCGAGATATTAAAGGCTTAGGTCTGGTTAAATTGCTTTTGAAAGCAATTAATGGAAAGCATGTACCAAATGAGAAACTTGAAATTTTACGCGGTAAACATGTAGTTATAGAAAGTGACAGACCCCATACTTGGGAAATTGAAGGTGAAATTCCCTCAAGAAAATCAAATCGTATGGAAGTTACTTACATACCTGATGCAATAAATTTAGTTATCCCTAAAGGTTGGAAATACGGTGCTGCTTTATCTGAACGAAAGAAAGCAAAAAAGAATGTACTGAGAAGGATGGAACCTTTCAGTTAACATTATATTTTTGTTTTCGTTTTTTCTCTTGCTCCTAAAGATTCAATTGCAAAAAACGAGAAGTATGAAATTAATAATAATATAGTACCAACAGCGCTAGCAAGAGCAAACTTTCTTACGGAACGTAATCGATACAAAACAACCGTAAGAGTCGCTATGTTATCATAATTTATCGCAAAGAAATTTACTGTTGTAAACTCCCCAATACTTAAGCCTAGAGCAAAAGTAAATCCAGCTATGAACGATGGAAAAAGTAAGGGGATATAGATTTTTCTTAATTTATAGAACCAATTAGCTCCCAATGTTTTACTTGAGTCGATAATATCTGGATCAATGGTATTAAGGCCATTAAGCAGTGCCCGTGTAATAAAAGGATAACCCAATAATGCATGAGAGATCATAATGAAAATTGTGGGGTGATTAGTAAATAAGGGAATATTTGCAAATGTTTGCATAATACCTAATGATAGAGTAGTTGAAGAAATGGCTATAGGTAGGTATGTTAATAGCTCTAATGGGAGATTCCTATGTTTTCGTTTTGAAGCACTTAAAGCTATAACTGTTATAATAGAAAACACACTTGCTAAGGTTGCTGATCCAAAAGCAAATTTTAATGTGTTTAAGATAGCTCCAACCAGAGTTATTCTTGCTGAGGTAGTGATGTCGGTATTTAATAAATCTAACAAACTATTTTCTCTGATGCCATTCCCTAAAGGATCAAAAATTGGTGCTATAAAAGGTGCCCGAATTAAAATGCTAATTAAAGGAGCTAATTCCAATAACAATCCAAAAACAAATACTAAACCTAAAAAAATTCCCGATGGTTTTTTGAGAAATTCTTTGAAATTAATTTTCTCAAGGGGGATAGTTTCTGTGGTACCACTTTTTTCTTTTTTTGCACGTTTATTTGTAAATATTAGATATCCAATTACAAAAGCTATCATAACTAGTAATTGTAATAAAGCAAGTATTGCTGCAACATTAGCGTTATTACTCAAATATTCAGAATAGATTTGTGTTTCAGTTGTTCTAAATAAACTCAGAGCTCCAAGAATTAAGATAATACCATAGCTCAAAAAACAAAAGATGAAAGTTAGCAATGCAGCTGTTAGTAAAGGTTGGATAAATATTGGCACATATACACGAGCGAATAAATGAAATTTTTTACTTCCAAGTGTTTTTGCAGCTCCAATCAAATCTCTATCAAAATTCTGATAATAAGATGAAAAATAATGAACAACTAAAGGGATATTGTAAAATGCATGAGCTAAAATAATTGATAAAATAGGAGCACCAAATAAACCATCTTCACCGAATATAATGAGAAACCCCATACCTACTAAAACTGATGGCAAAACAAATGGCACAGTAAAAAATATTAAAAGTACTTTTCGACCAGGAAAATTGTATTTACCAAACAAATATCCAATAGGTATACCAATCAATAACGAAACTATCGTGCTTAAAATTGCTTGAGCAAGTGTGAAGGCAAATATTTTGTAATAAAAGGTATCTGATAATACTGCTCGTAAATAACTAAATGTAAAACCAGTTTCGTCTTTAAATCCTGTAATAAAAACTGAAATTACTGGGAAGAGTAAAAACAAAGCTATTAGAGCTATAGGTAGAGTTATACCTAAAATCGATAGACTCTTTCTATTAGCTGTTACCATTTTACTCACACATGAATGATTATTGCAAGTATCTTTTATATGCATTCAAGGATTTTATTTTAAATAAGATTTCCTAGTAAATGAAAACAAGAAATTATCTAATATTATCCAAATAACTAATTAATGATTGAGAAAATAAAAATCTCAATCTAAACTAAATTAAAACAAGGTTGATTTAATGCCATTCATTGAATTTCACAATATTAGCAAATCATTTGAAGATTCAATTGCAATACAAGAAATTAGCTTTGATTTAGAAAAAGGTGAATTATTAACTTTACTTGGACCAAGTGGTAGTGGTAAAACAACTGTTCTAAGATTGATTGCAGGATTAATTGAAGCAGATACAGGTAAGATTCTTTTCGAAGGAAAAGATATGTTTGGTGTTCCCACAGAAGATAGGAAAATTGGTTTTGTATTTCAATCATATGCATTATTTCCTCACCTAACAGTTGTGGAAAACATTGCTTTTGGCCTTGAAGCTCGAAAATGGCCCAAAGAGCAAATTATCGCTCGAGTAAAGGAGTTATTATCATTAGTTGGTCTTGAAGGAAAAGGAAACAGATACCCTCGAGAATTAAGCGGTGGTGAGAAATCCCGAGTTGCCTTAGCAAGAGCTTTAGCACCAAATCCTTCACTTCTCTTGCTAGATGAACCTCTATCAGCATTAGATCAATCATTGAAAGAATCCTTGCGAAAAGCAATAAGGGAAATTCAACAAGAAGTTCAAATTTCAACAATATATGTAACACATGATCAAAAGGAAGCAATGGAGATATCTGATCGAATAATTATTTTGAATTTAGGCAAAATAATGGAGTTAGGAACACCTGAGGAACTTTATCTCCATCCAAAAAAGAAATTCACTGCTGAATTTCTTGGGATATCAAATATCATTGAAGGATTATTCAGTAAAAATAACTCTGGAGTTTTTTTACAGACAACATTTGGTGACATAAAATTACCCTCAACAACTAAGGGTAAAGATAAGAAACCATTAACTATAGCAATATATCCAGAACATATTCATATATCAAAAGATAGAACAAACAATGAGAATGAATTTGCTGCTGAGATAACTTCTATTCTTTTTGGTGGTTCATTAATTGATATTCAATTGAAATTAAATGAAATTCAACTTTTAATACAAACTACAAGTTCAAAAGAGATTTCTTCAATGTTCAAAAAAGGTGACAAAGTTTACTTCTCAATACCATTATCAGCAATTACTATTTTAGAAGAATAAAATAAATGAAATCAAAAGTAGAGGTAAAAATTCCTATCTACTTTTAATTCTAACAATTATAATCTAAATAATTGAAGTGCTTCTACTTCACTGACGCCTTCAATTTTTTCAAGAATGCTTTCTAATTCGTCTTGTTTACCATCTTCTTCTGCGAAGTTAATATCTACAACTAATGCGACTAGACCAAAAGCAACAGGTCGTTCGCCACTTGCAGTAACCTTCATATCTTCAGGTAAAGCTTTTATTATTCGTTCTTTAATAACTTCAGGTTTAGTTGATGGATCTTCAGGTAATAATTTGTATGTTCCAACGATTCTTGCCATTTCTTAACGACTCCAATTTTTTCTTCAAATTTTTGAATTTTAATTATTAAAAGTGCTCGTGTAACTTACTGTTAATATGCTTTTGGATAGCTATTTTTTCTCGAGAGGAACAATGGTAATTGTTAATTTATTCCCATCAATATCCTCACTAGTAGTAAATCCTTCTTTTTTAATTCCTAATTTGATTTTAATTGCTAAAGTTTCGTTTTTAATATACTCTTCCCAAGCTTCTACTGCTTCCTTTACTTCATCATCACCTTTGATGTAAAGTTCAATTTTCTGAGTATATTCCAAATCAGCTTCTTTTCTCATAGACTGAATGCGCCTGATAATATCTCGAACAAGTCCCTCTTGTATTAACTCTGGTGTTAATTCAGTTTTTATGAACACTTGTCCCCCGTCAAAAGATGAATCAACATATCCTTCTTTACCACTCGAGACAACTTCAACATGTTCTGGTAAAATTTCAAAATTGCCTTGGTCAGTCTTCAATGTGAATTTACTATTCTTCCTCAAATTCATAACTGCTTGTTGAGCTTCCTTACCAGCTAGATTTTTTAATGTCTCACCAATAATTACTGCATCTTTCTTGAAGGTTGGTCCTAGAGCTTTGAAATTGGGCTTGAATGAATAGTCAACTAATTCTGTTAGTTCTTTTTGTAAAATTATTTCTTTGACGTTGAGTTCTTCTTTTATCTCTTGCAAGAATTGTGTAGCCATTTTTTGTTCTTCTTCTGGACAAACAATGATTAATTCCTGAAGTGGAATTCTAACTTTAATATTAGCGTCGGTTCTCGCAGCTCTTCCAGCTTTTACAATACTAATTGATAAGTCCATAGCTTTTTCCAATTTTTTATTAACTTTCTTTGGATCCCTTTCTGGGAAGGGTTCAAAATGTACACTGACATGTTCTTCTTTTTCTTTTCCTTTATAGAGTCCAGCAACTAAATTCTGATACATCTCTTCAGCAGTAAAAGGAATAAATGGAGCTAATAGTTTTGTCAAGGTTACAAGTGTATCATATAAGGTAACATACGCATCAGTTTTCTCTTTTGAAATTTCAGTATTCCAAAATCTTCTCCTTGATCTTCGGATATACCAGTTGCTTAAATCTTCATAAACAAATTCATCTATAGCTGAAACTGCTTTATGAGCTTGAAATTCATCTAAGCTCTTTCTTACAACATCAATTAGTGTGTTTAATTTGGATATTAACCATTGATCTAATTCAGAGCGATTTTTTAGATTGCTCTCAATTGTTCTTGGGTCAACTTTATCGATATTAACATTTGTTACAAAGAAATAGTACACATTACGTAAAGTATCAAAGAATCTTCTTTTCGCAGCAACAATTATGTCTGATGAAAATCTTGTTGGATTCCAAACGGGCGATGAAAAGAAATACCATCTCATTGGGTCAGCACCAATTTTATCATAGACATCTGAAGGGTTCACAACATTACCAATATGCTTACTCATTTTGATGCCTTTCTTATCTAGAACATGTCCCATTGTTAAACAATTTAGATAAGAAGGTTTGTCAAATAAGGCTGTGCTAATAGCTAAAAGAGTATAAAACCAACCTCTAGTTTGGTCAATTGCTTCAGTGATAAAATCTATTGGGAAATGTTCCTCAAATTTATCTTTATTTTCAAATGGGTAATGCCACTGTGCAAATTGAGCTGATCCTGATTCGTACCAGCAATCAATAACAAATGGTTCACGAGTCATTGGTTTCTTGCATTTTGGACAATACAATGTGATTTCGTCAATCCATGGTTGATGGAGTTCAAAATCTTTTGGCAAATCTTCTTTCATGAATGATTTTAATTCATTAACACCACCAATGCATTCTATCTGTCCACATTCACAAATCCAAATTGGCAAAGGTGACCCCCAAAATCTTTCACGACTTAAAGCCCAATCAACAATATTATCTAGAAAATCACCAAATCTACCATGCTTGAGATGCTCAGGTATCCAATTAATTTGCTCATTTGTTGCCAGAATGTTTTCACGTAAAGTACTCATTCTGATTAACCAAGCTTCTCGAGCATAATACATTGTTGGTGTTTTACATCTCCAGCAAAAACCACTAGTATGCTTCTCAATTTTATCTGTAATTAAACGGTTGTTCTCTCTTAGATATCTAATAATATATTTATCTGCATCTTTTATGAACATTCCAGCCCAAGGAGTAATTTCTTCTTTGAATTTACCATTGCTCTCAACAGGTTGTAAAAATGGCAAATCCTTTTGTTGAGCTAACTCATAATCATCAGGGCCAAATGCAGGTGCAGTATGAACTATTCCAGTCCCTTCTTCTGTACTAACAAAATCAGCAGTTACTACTCTGAATCCTTTTTTCTGATCCTCTTCTGGTAGTTTAGCATAAGGGATTAATTGTTCATATCTTCTTTCCTCTAAGTCCTTAGCTTTCAATTCTTCAATAATCTTGTAATCTTTATTTTGGAAAATTACTTTCAAGCGATCTTTTGCTAAATAGTAATATTCGCCTTTATACTCAATTTTAACATACTTGATGTTTTTTCCAATAGCTAATCCAACATTTGAGATTAGTGTCCAAGGGGTAGTTGTCCAAGCTAAGAAATAGGCATTTGGTTCTCCTACAGCAGTGAATTTTACTGTTATTGATGGATCATCTGTTTCTTTCAAACCCTGTGAATACTCATGACTACTAAGGGTTACTTCACAACGGGGACAAGATGGAATTACTTTATGACCTTTAACTAGCAATCCTTTTTTCCATAATTCCTTGAGACTCCACCAAACAGATTCAATATAGTAATCTTTCATGGTAATGTAGGCATTATCCATATCAATCCAAAAACCAACTCTACGAGTCATTTCTTCCCATTCATTCACATATTTCATGACGGATGTTCTGCACATTTGGTTGAATTTTTTAACACCATAATCGACAATTTCAGGTTTGGAATTTAATCCTAATTGTTTTTCAACTTCAATTTCAACCGGAAGGCCATGACAATCCCATCCACCTATCAAAGGTGAAACAAAATAACCATTCATTGTTTTATATCTTAGGTATAAGTCCTTTAAACATCTAGTTAATACATGTCCAACATGAGGTAACCCATTTGCTGTAGGGGGACCTTCTAGGAAAATGTATTTTTGATTATCTTTGCGGTTTTCTCGTAATTTATGAAATAAATCCTCTTTTTCCCAAAATTTCAATATTTGTTTTTCAATTTTTGGTATTTGTGCAAAGGTTTTGACTTCTTTGAAAACAGGCATTTTGTTTACCTCAGAATTTAAAATGAATATTAATTTTGTATATGTTCCTTTCTGGAAAAACATTCTAGAGCTTTAAAGGTTTTTTGATGTTATAGATTTCAAAAATATTTTCTCAATTTAATTATCAGTAAATAATTTTTCATTATTTCCGAAATCGTTATGAAAGGAAATAGCAATAATGTAAGGCATGACAGATGATATCTCTCCCACTGAGCCTCAAATTGATGCTATATTATCAGATGTTACTGAAGAAGAAGAACATATCAAAAAATTTACTTTCAAATCATTTTTACGAATGAGTGGATTCACAATAGTTTTTAGCATCATCAGTGTTATTCTTATGGTTGTTGGTATAATCTTATTCTATAAAATAGATACAGCAGTGTCACAAAATGCTGGATTTTGGATTGTTCTAACTGGTGTTGTAATTTTCCTGCTAACAGTTATCTTTGGATTTAACAAAGTTGATACTGGAACGATTTAGGAGTAAGATTTATTGTTTATAATCCTGCTCAGACCATGAGGACACTCTAATATTTTCACTCTTACAATTTGGGCAGACAGTTCTTTGAAAAACTAAGCCATCTTCTTCTTTAGTGATATATTCTGCTTTAGCAAAACGATGTTGACAATCATTACAAATATAGACATCGGGTCTCCATACATCTGAGTTTTTATCATCAGGCATAATTATCACCAATAATATTAGTAATTAATTACTATTTGAATTTAAATTGTTGTTGGTTCCAAATATTAATAATTCTATCCGATTAAATGGTATTTTAGCTTTATTTTGAATTGTCCTAACTTACCATTTTATTTTTAAATTAACGATTTTCAATAATACTTAAATAAATGATAAGAATTTTAAACTAAAAGGAAATTCAAGACCTAGTTTAATAAATGGTTGGAATATTATTTCGGAGTTGCTAAAAAAAATGTCCGTTTGGAGAAACAAAACAAATAGAACAATATTGATAGGTTCAATATTATTAGCCTTATCACTTGCAATAATTATCTTTACAAGCTTTTATAACATAGATGATAATCCCGTACAGGGTCTAAACTGGTTATTTACTCAAGGAGTTGCATTTACATTAATAATATTGTTTTTCTGGGTAGTCTATTTCTGCGTTTTATTAATAGTTGGCAGCATCCGAGAAAAGATGAATGCATTACCTGGTTGGACAGAAGTTTGGATTAGTATTCTAATAACGTTATTACCAGCAATATTTATTGGCAATCAAAGTCCGAATTTGGATTATGATTGGGTTGTGTTTGGTGGTACATTTATAGGTATAATATTAATTCCTCTCTGGTTTATAATGTCCAGTACACCAAGAGATGAAGTAAAGGTTAGTTCATAAGTAACCTTTAACTTTATACTTATTTTTAATCACGTTATTTTACTTTCATCGAAAATATAGTTGAAATAATGTTTTTCTATTCACTCTTTAGGCAAAGTTTTAATAATCAAAGTATTTTCTGTTTGATTGTTAAGCAAAAAAAATCTTAATATTGATCTAAACTATGATTCAAAATTAAATTTGAGTTAGTAAAATTTGCTCTTTCGATTAGATCAAGTCCCTAGAAGACTCTTCCCCCAAAACCAATGCTTCGGTCTCGGCTGATGAGTTATGGTTTCTCATTTGAAAGTCCTTAGGGACAAAAGGGATGTTTTTTGCTTTCGGTAGATAAAAAATACAAAGTCAAATAGGGTGAAAATCGTGTCCCATGATACCGGAGAAAGACGTCAATATATAGATCTTGAAAAGAAAGCATTGATTAAATATAACTATCGTAATCAAAAATTCGAGATTATTGTTGACCCTGAAATGGCTTTAGAATATAAAAAAGGCAATGAAGAGATTCCATTACAAGATATAGTTGAAGGCTTTATTATTTTTCATAATGCCACTAAAGGTGAGAAGGCTTCTGAAACAATTTTAGAGCAGATTTTTGAAACAACTGATGAAATGGAAATCGTAAAAGTAATACTAGATAAAGGCGCTTTACAATTAACTGCTTCTCAACGAAAGCGATTATTAAAGGATAAAATAGATGAGATTATTGATTTTATCCATGTACATTGTATTAATCCTCAAACAAATAAACCACATCCACCAGCAAGAATTGAAGCTGCAATGGATGAAGCTGGAGTAAACATTGATTTTGTTCTTCCTGCTAAGAAACAAGCAAAAGATATCATAAAACAAATTCAAACTATTATTCCTATACGACTTGAATCAGTCGTTTTAGCTGTAAAAATAACTCCTGATTTCACTGGTCCAGCTTATGGTATTGTTGCTGATGCGGGAGAGCTTCTTGAGGATCAATGGGGTAATGATGGTACTTGGTATGCTAAGGTTGAGATGCCTTCAGGTAAGCAAGCTGATTTTTTGGATAAAATCAATCAACTTACAAAAGGTAAAGCTGAAGTAAAAATAGTTGAAAGAAAAACAGAATAAAAATTCAAAATAACAGATGGTGAAAGAAATGACCATTATAATTAATGATAGAAACATGGCAACCCCCGGAGAAGTAATTGCTGATGGGGACTATACTATTGGCCCAAATGTCTATCGTGACGGTAAAAAAATTGTCTCTCAAGTAATTGGTTTAGTAACTATTAAAGACAATAATATTAGCGTCGTTTCATTAAAAGGAAAATATATTCCAAGAGTTGGTGATCTTGTTATCGGCAAGGTTATTGATGTAGCACTTAGTACATGGACTGTTGATATTTCAAGTCCTTATCCAGGTGTTTTAAGACCTGCAAGTTCACTAGATAGACGATTTGACCCAGTAAAAGATCAAACTAGAAAGTTTTTTGATGTTGGCGATGTCATAGTAGCAAAAGTATATTCTTTTGACCGCACAAGAGATCCAAATTTGACTCTTAGAAATGACAGTCGTTCACAGAGCAATCCATATTTAGGCAAATTGGTTGGTGGAAGAGTAATAGAAGTTAGTCCATCAAAGATTCCTCGTCTCATAGGAAGAAGAGGTAGCATGATTTCCACTATAAAGCAATACACAAATTGCCGAATGATTGTTGGACAAAATGGTAGAGTTTGGTTAAAAGGTAATAATTTTGAAGATGAGTATTTAGCTATTCAAGCTATTGAGAAAATTGATAGAGAAGCTCATACACGTGGATTAACTGATAGAATCAAAGAGTTCTTAGAAGAAGCTAGTAAAAATTTGCCTAAAAGACCTGAGAAAACAACTCCTGAACAACCAGAAAAAAAGGATGAAGAAAAAAATTCCTAAGAAGATAAATTAAGATTTTTTGGTGAATAAAATGGCTAATAAAGAAGATACAGTTTTAATTTCAAAAAGCGGTGTTCGACATGATGGTCGAAAGAAGGATGATTTACGAAACATCCAATTTCAAATAGGTGTTTTAGATCGAGCTGATGGTTCAGCTCTAGTTACTTGGGGTAGAAATAAAATACTCGCTGCAGTATATGGACCAAGAGAATTGCATCCAAAACACATGGCTCAACCTGATAGAGCTGTTATTAGATGTGAATATCGAATGGCAACATTCTCAGTCCCTGATAGAAAAAGCCCTGCACCTAAACGAAGAGAACGAGAAATCTCAAAAATATTGGCAGAAGCACTTGAGCCTGCAGTTTTTGCGTATTTATATCCAAGATCTGTTATTGATGTCTTTATTGAAGTACTTCAAGCAGATGGTGGAACAAGATGTGCAGCTATAACAGCAGCTTCATTAGCAATAGCAGATGCTGGTGTGCCAATGAGAGATTTAGTTGTAGGTTGTGCTGCTGGAAATCTCTATGATCAAGTTGTACTTGACTTAGATGATGTTGAAGATAAAGAAGGACAAGGCGACCTTCCAATGGCTTATTTACCTCATTTAAATAAAGTTGTTCTTTTACAATCTGATGGAATGTTTACAAAAGATCAGTATAAAGAAGCTATTGATATGTTGATTCCTGCTTGCAAAAAGATCTATGAAATGCAAAGAGAATCGTTAAAAACAAAATATGCTCGTATAACTGAAGAAGTTGGTGAATCATTAACAGATGATAAAACTGAGCACGAAGAGGTAAAAGAAGAAGCTAAACAATCCGAACCAGCTAAAGAAGAAAAGAAAGAAACAAAGATAGAGAAATCTGATGAAAAAACTTCTAAAACAACTGAGACTAAAAAGAAAACTCCTGAAGATGCTAAAGAAACGATAGTAACTGAGGATAAAACTAAAGATAAAAAACCTGCCAAGAAAAGTTCTGGTAGGAAGAAATCTTCTCCAGATGAAAACAAGGAGAAGAAAGAATAAATTGGAGGCTAAAAAATGACCCAAAGTGGATTAATAAGTCTCGTAGAAAGTGAACATGTAAAATCATTGCTAGATCATGGTAAAAGAACAGATGGTAGAGCATTTGAAGAATATAGAAAAATTGTTATCGTACCAGGTTTTGTACCAAAAGCAGAAGGTTCTGCAATAGTAAAAATTGGTAAAACAAAAGTTATTGCTGGTGTAAAAGCTCAAATGGGTGAACCATTTCCAGATACTCCTGATGAAGGTGTAGTCACAGCAACAGTTGAATTAGTTCCTATTGCTTCACCAAACTTTGAATCAGGCCCTCCAAGAGAAGATGCTATTGAATTAGCACGAGTTACAGATAGAGCTATAAGAGAATCAAATTGTGTGAACCAAGATTCATTAACCATCGTTTCTGGAAAATATGTTTGGATTATCTTTATTGATATATATGTTCTAGACCATGATGGAAATCTTTTTGATGCTTGTGAATTAGCCTCTATTTCAGCGCTTATTAATACTCGTTTACCAGATGTTAAAGTCACTGAAAAAGAGGATGGTAAGGAAGAAATAGAAATACTTGAAACCACTCATCCATTAGTTTTGGATAAAACTCCAATTAGCTGCACCTTTTCAAAAATTGGTGATCACTTAATTGTTGATCCAGTGTTAAAGGAAGAAAGTATAGAAGATGCACGACTCACTTTAGCTTTCACTGAGGATGATAGAGTGTGTGCAACTCAAAAAGGTGGCTCTGGTTATTTCACAATTGATGAAATCAAGAAATGTATTGATATTGCATCAGAAAGAACGAAAGAAATAAGAAGCAATTTAGAATCATTTACCGACCCAAATGGTAATGCTTGGTCTGAAGACTAAGTTCGCGTAATAAACTATAAAATCAGAAGAGGTAAACACCAATGACAAGAAAAACTAAGAAAGTAGGATCTACTGGTCGATTTGGTCCTCGTTATGGTTCCCAACTAAAAAAGCGGTTCCTAAAAATTGAAGATGGCATGAAGGCAACTCATCGTTGCCCAAATTGTGCTAGCCCAGCTGTTAAACGAAAATCAGTTGGTATCTGGCATTGTAAGAAATGCAATCTAAATTTCGCAGGTGGTGCTTGGGTTCCAGTAACCCCTACAGGTAGATCTGCTTCACGAGCCGCAGTTAGTCTAGAAGAACAGCGTAACGAGAAGTCGAGGAAATGACCGAACGAGATATAGCTCCTTATGATAAATTTGTATTAACAACTTCAAGGAAACCCAGCCAAAGAACACGTTCATTTGTTCGTGATTTGGTCAGGGTTATCCCTTGGTCTTTTCATTTTACAAGAGGTACTTGCAGTCTTAAAGATCTTGCAGACGAGCTTGCTATTTTAGGTATTAATAGACTTCTAATTTTACATGAGAAAAAAGGCAATCCAAGTTTAATGAAATTCTACAAGTTAACAGACAATAAGCTCCTCGAACGCGATTATCGTGTACGAATTAAAGGAATAAGTTTAGCTCGAGAACTAAAAAGAGGGCGATCAATTTTTACTGCTGAATCTAAATTTAGGGTAATAAATCATTGCCAATCTGATTTTGGTGAGCAATTATATGCTATGCTATCAATATTTTTTAATTTCGAAAGAACTAGATCTTTTCCCCAAGATAGCACTTTAAAGGGAATAGCGATGATATTTTCAGACACAGATGAAGGTATCATAAATCTTGAATTTCAACAAATAGAAACAAGAGAAATGATTGGCCCAAGAATAACAATTTCAGATATCTTTCTAGGGAAAAAAGGGGAAGCTATACGCTCTCTAATGAATATAATTGGACTTGGGAAGAAAAGAAGTACAAAAGAATCATAATCACATTTTCATTTTATAAAATAATAATGAGGTTTTAGGATGGATAATTCTAATAATGAAGAACAATTCGAAATGAATTATACAGCAAGATTAGAGATTACAGCAAATAATCCATCTGATATTACAGCATTATATGAAGCTATACTTCCAGAAACAACTGTTGTTATTTCTTCTCGAGGTAAAACGATTATTGAAATGAAATCAGACACCTGTCTTGAATTGGTATTTCTAGCAGCTGATTTTGTATCATTGCGAGCAATGATCAATTCCTATATTCGTTGGTTAGATGCAGGATATAATTCAATATATTATCTGAAAGTAACTGATACTGGAAGATAAAATTTATTAGGATATTTGAATCCAACTGAGTGAAAAGATTTTTAATCAGTTTGTATGGAAAAACTAAAAAGTAATATATTTACTAGATTAAAACCAGAAGGAATTAACTATGACTCACGGTTCAGTTCAAAAAGCTGGAAAAGTAAGAAATTCTACTCCAAAGGTAGATAGAAAACATCATCTTTCCAGAAATCCAAGACTTAGAAATAAACACATTTACTATAAACGTTACATTAAGGGTATTCCTGCAGGTCAACAAGCAGGTAAAAGAAGAAGAAGATAGGCTTTTTAACCACTTCTTTTAATCTTATACCCAAATTTACGTTTTGTTTTAATTTTAGATATCATAAATTCAGTAAATTTTTTAGTCAATTGCGTTTTTCTGATAAATTGACTGTGAAGATAAGGAAGAATGTTACCGTTGGAATCAAAGATATTTCGGGAAATTCTAGATACAATTTTAGAATTACAGCCAAAATCAAGTAAAGAACTTGCTCAAATAAAACGTGATATTTGTAAAAAGTATTCATTAAGTAATTTCCCCAGAAATAGTGATATTCTTCAACAAGCTACAGATGAAGAACGCGAATTGGTTTTACCAATTTTGGTGAAAAAGCCCGGTAGAACCATTTCAGGTGTTGCTGTTGTTGCAGTAATGAGTAAACCTCTGCCCTGTCCACATGGAAAATGCACTATGTGCCCTGGTGGCCCAGAAGAAGATAGTCCTCAATCATACACAGGTTTCGAACCAGCTGCAATGAGAGGAAGGATGTATGATTATGATTCCTATCAGCAAGTTACTGCTCGTTTAAACCAATTAGAAGCGATTGGTCATAATACTAGCAAAATTGATTTGATTTTAATGGGCGGTACACTTCCAGCTGCTCCATTGGATTATCAAGAATCTTTCATTAAAGGTTGTCTAGATGGGATTACTCAACAAGAATCCAATTCTATTGAGGAAGCAATTTCTTTTGCAGAAACAAGCAATAGACGTTGTATAGGCATCACCGTGGAAACCCGACCTGATACTTGCTCCTTAGATAATCTCCAACAATTATTAAATTGGGGTATAACTCGAGTGGAAGTTGGTGTTCAAATTTTAGATGACAGGGTTTATGAAAGGATTAATCGTGGGCATACCGTGGAAGATATTGCACAGGCTTTTCAACGATTACGAGATCTTGGATTAAAAGTTACTGCTCATATGATGGTAGGTTTACCTGGTATTAGTTGGGATGAAGAATTAGCTGGTTTTAAAACATTAATGCATGATGAAAGGTTCATTCCTGATGAATTGAAAATCTATCCCTTAATGTTAATGGAGAAAACGAAGCTTTATGATGAATATTTGCAAGGCAAATATGAACCTTTAACACACGAAGAAACAGTCAAAAGAGTTGCGGAATTCAAAGTCAATACCCTCCCTTCAATTCGCATAAAGAGAATTTTGCGTGATATTCCAGCAACGCGAGTATTTGCTGGTCCAAAAAAGAGTGATTTGCGTCAACACGCACAAAAATACTTAGAAGAGACTGGTAGAATCTGTCGTTGTATAAGATGCCGAGAAGTGGGTCATAAACAATTATTGGGGTTAGAACCTGATGAAAAAAGCATTGAATTAATTAGGAGAGAGTATAATGCTTCAAGTGGCAAAGAGTTATTCTTATCCTTTGAGGATACCTCACAAGATATTCTTTTAGGTTTTTTGAGATTACGCCATCCATCTAAGAATAATCATCTAATCGCTGCTGTAGGAGATACTCCAATTTCAGTTATTAGAGAGGTTCATGTTTACGGATCTGTTGTTGGAATAGGTGATACTACCTCCTCTAAGAAATGGCAACATAAAGGATTTGGCACAAAATTGATCGATGAAGCTGAAAAAATAGCCAAAGAAGAAGCTGATAGTGAATTAATTTTAGTTACAAGTGGAATTGGAGTTCGTGAATATTATGCTAATAGAGGATTTGAGAAATTGCTACCTTATATGGCAAAGAAATTGTGATTAGTTTTTCTTATCGAAAATAACTAAGCTATCTCGGTAAAGATCAGGTTTTTCATATCCTAATAAATTAAGAATTGTTGCTGCAACATTACTTAGACCAGGTTCTTCTAATGAATTATTTATTTGATATTCATTTGACCATTTTGAATCAACAATCCAGAAACCTACGGGATTAAGTGAATGAGCTGTTTTTGGTTTGCCATCAGGGAGTTTCATATCTTCACAATTTCCATGATCAGCTGTAATGATGGTTATACCACTTAATTTGTTAACTGCTTGAACCAATCGATCAACACTTTCATCTACAACTGAAACAGCTTGAATTGCTGCATTAACAATGCCTGTGTGACCTACCATATCACCATTTGCGAAGTTTACTCTAATGAATCTATAGTCCCCACTCTCGAGTGCTTCGATGGTCTTATCGCATACCTCTCTTGCTTTCATTAAAGGATTAGTAGCTATCATCTCATTAGGTTCTGATTCTATCTTAACATATTTCTCTTTATCACTACAAACATAGCCAGAACGGTTACCATTCCAGAAATAAGTCACATGACCAAATTTGTGTGTTTCTGCAATAGCAAATGAAGTAATATCATTTGTACAACAATAATCAGATAAAACATTCTTGATGTTTGGTGGAGGTATCAAATATTTTTTAGGTATATGCGCATCTCCATCGTATTCTAATAGACCAACATAATCAATTTTTGGATATCGCTTTCTATCAAATTCGGTGAAATCCTTCTCTTCAAATGCTCTGCTAATTTGAATTGCTCGATCCCCTCTGAAATTAAAATTAATAACTAAATCATTGTCTTGAATGGTACCTATTGGTTTGTGTTTTTTGTCAACAATAACAAAAGGAGGTAAATATTGATCATTTTTATCTGGGAAACACTTTCGAGCATGTGTGATTGCTTCTTCACAGCTTGTGTAATATCCTTTGTAACCGTTAGTAAGCTCTTCTTTTTCTACAACTCCCAAAACATGTGCATACCATCCCCTTTGCACTATTTTCCAATTTGATTCATAACGATCCATAGTGACATACATTCTACCACCACCAGATGCGATGCAATAATTGTAATCCTGATCTTTGTATTTGGTGTTAATTTCTTCAAGTCGTATTTCAAGAGCTCGAACATAATCTAATGCTGAATTTGCTGGCACATCTCGTCCATCTGTCAAAATATGTATTCTAACATTCTGAATGTTGGATAATGCTAATCCTTGTATTATTCTAAATAGCTGATTTATATGACTATGTACATTACCATCTGATAATAACCCTATAAGATGAACTGTGCTCTTGTTTTCTATCACTTTTATTGTTAGTTCATTCCATAAACGCGTTTTGAATAAATCGCCACTATTTAATGAGGAGTCAACAAGTTTGGCACCTTGATCATAAATTTGACCACAACCTAAAGCGTTGTGACCAACTTCACTATTCCCCATATCATTTTCAGAGATTAATCCAACAGCTGGGCCATGAGCTTTCAATTGACAATAAAGATTCTTAGCTTGACAATCTTTTGAAAGATCAATTAACGTTTTAGGTTTTGTTAGGAAAACAGCATTTCCATCATCATTTTTACCAATACCAATACCATCCATTATAATCAATAATAACGGTCCTTTTCTACCAGAAAATGATTTTAAGTTCTTCAATTTATACATGCTATTTTCCTTCAATTTACTAAACAAACTCATATACCATTGAGATTCTATTCATCTAAAATATGTATCTTTAGATATATTATAAAAATTCGTTTTGAAAAATTTTTAATAATTTTAATCAATGCTGTTATAAAATACTAAATTTTCTATTATACAATTAGAATCTAACAACAAAATATTTTAATCGCATAATATTTCGACTAAAACAATTCGGACGTGTAGCGCAGTTTGGACAGCGCATCTGCCTCCTAATGAATAATAATAAAGTAAACAGGAGAAAGCAGAGGGCCGAGGGTTCAAAAAATAAGAGTTGCGACTCCTATCTGAATATATCCCTTCACGTCCGCCATTATCCTTTCTCTTTAAGGTCATCTTTTCTTCTACCAATAAATGGCAGTAACATCCCTACTTTCCTTTGATATTCCTTATATTCTTCTCCAAATTCCAGCAGTAAAATTTGTTCCTCATATTTAGCAGTAAAGACATAACCAATTATTCCTAGCACTAGTGGAATTAGCAAATAATTTTGCATAGCTAAAGGTATTCCCACAAAGTAAAGTATGTAGGAGCTGTAAAGTGGATGCCGAACTATTTTAAATCCTAAATGAGTTGTTAACTTGTTGGGTACTCCCCAAGAAATAGCATAAATGCTTCTTGATATTCTCCCTAAACATGCAATAAAAGTACCAATTGAAGTTAAAATCAAACCAATGTATTGGAATACTTCACTTACATATGGAATTTCAAAATTGAAAAAGAGAATGAATGCATCCCATTCAAGAAAATGAATGATAGGCCATATTATAAAAAATATCCAATAGATCACACTTGTTAATATAGTTATAATTTTAATGACATTTTTTCCCTTCTCCCAAGCAGGATATTCTTTTGCTCCACTTTTCTCTCTTTTAGTTTTCTTCACTATAGTAAGTATATCAAGAGGTATGTGTATTAGCATATATACTAGAGCATTAATACCAATTACAATAGCTATTATATCATAATCAATCAATTCAAGCATAACCTAATCTTTTATGGATTCTTATCTATTGGTAAGATATTGCTTTACAATATTTACAGCTTTGGGGATTGCTTGTTTAGTACTACTTGATAATTCCAAACCTTTATCCAATGATTCTGCAATAATCCCTACAAAAAAAATCTTTGCATTAGCGATATTAACATCATCATTTTGCATTATCTTTAAGGCTTCAATAGCACCAATTCTATGAGCATTACGAATACTAGCTTCTAACTTTTGATTTATATCATCTAAATGAAAATTAAGAACTGTCCCAGGAGGATAATCACCAGTTAGTGCATCGATAATTATTATTTCTTTATGATTTTTATAATACAGTCTTAATCTGAAAATATCTGTCCCTAAATAAGCAAAATCAGCATCGAGATTTTGGTTTTGTAATTCAGAAAGAATGTGATGACCAATAGCGTCATCAGTCATCACAGTGCTTCCTAAAGCTATAACTAAAACATCAGCCATCTCATTTCTTTACTCCAGTAACATGAACGCTACAAGAAACGCATGGATCATAGGATCGAACGATTGTTTCTAATTTCTGCTCTATAACTTTTGAATCAGTGATGTTTTGTTTAAGTAACGCTTCAGTCATCTTTCGTAAATCAAATTCTAGCTGTGGTAAGAACATTGCTGTAGGAGTAATAATATCAGCACTATCTACCATGCCATTCTTATTCACACCAATAGTATATGCAAGCAAACCTCGTGGAGCTTCTGTTATTGAAACACCTACACCAGAAGTTTTTGGTTTATAATCGATTGGTTTTTCATCTTTTAGATTTTCAATCAAGTCATTTGTGATATCAATAGCCTTTTGCATAAAGTAAACTAGTTCTACCGATTGAGCAATATTATTAGCTAAGGGATTATTCGGATTTAATAGCTCAGAATTTTGTTCAGCTAACTCTTTAGCTCGACCTGTAAGTAGGTCTTTGAAAATTGTATATCTGGATAATGCCCCTGTAGCAAATGGTTTTTTCTTGAATAAGCTATGTTTAGCAAATGAATGAGGAACAACATGTTCAATGATGTTTTTCTTATACTGTTTAACATCAAATTCATCCTTATCACTGCTCCTTACACTTGAACCCATTATTCCATAATTATTATCATATGGTTTAATTGCCAGATGAATTCTTTCAGAAGTTACTTCATCCCAAAGATTGAATTTCGCGAATAAATTCAAAGCCAACTCAGATTCACTTAGGAGCTGCTCCAAAGTTTCGTGTAGATGTTTTAGTGTATTTATAGTAGGAAGTTTACCAAAACCTCCAATGATAGCATTTTCTTGATGCATAAATCTTGATCCAAGTTCAATTTGGATTTTCGCTCCAATATCCTTCAATTTTAAAGCACTATTGACTGCTTCAGGATATTTTTTAGACATAGAGAAAGCTCCTGGAAATCCCAGAAAATCTGGAAGAGCAAGAAGGAATAAATGCAAGGTATGACTTTCGATTACATCACCTAAATACATTAATTCACGTAATTTGAAAGTCTGCTCTGAAGGTTTAATATTCAAAGCATTTTCGGTTGCTTGTAAAGCAGTAATTTTATGAGCTGCTGCACAAAAGGAACAAACTCGAGGGAATATTGCTGTTGCTTCTTCAATTGGTTTTCCTATAGTAATAGCTTCAAAGAATCTTGGTCCTTCAAAGATGTTCACTTTTAATTCTTCCAATGTGTCATTTGAAATAGTAACTTCTATACCTGCTTTACCTTCGATTCTTGCAACATGATCAATTGTTATTGGTATCTCAATTTTCTGTTCAACCATTATTTTTCACCTTTGAATATTTTGTCTATCATTTCATCCAATTTAGGATGATGTGCACCAAAAATTGCCATCCTATTGCGAATGTATTCTTTTGTAAATCCTTTTTCTTTAAAAGTTAAAGCTAAAGAATCAAACCAAGCAGTATCATTCTCAACTGGCCCTCTACAACCTATACATGGGATATTAAATTTGATGCAACGAGCGTCACATCCTGCAGTAGTTACAGGTCCTAAGCAAGGTTTGTTGTATTCTATAAGGATACAAGTGTTTCCAGCTAATCGGCATTCCTGACATACAGGATAATCCTTTTCCTCAGGCCAAGTTCCAAAAAGAAATGTTGAGATGAAATATAGTATTTCTTCTTCTTCTGGTGGGCAACCTGGAAGTTTGAAATCAACTTTCACATGCTGTTCAATAGGACTTGCTAATAAGCCATCAAACTCAATTTTTTCATCATTATAGACTTCTTTGTAAAGCTTCGCATAATCTTTTTCTTTGATTACCCAACTTTGGACTCCACCATTGATTGCACATGCACCAATTGCTACTAATGTTTTGGCATTTTTACGAATTTCTTTCAATTCTTCGAGATCTTTTTCAGTTGAAACTGAGCCCTCAACAAATGCAATGTCAACTTTTTCATGCATTGAACTATTGGATGATAACATATAGAAACTAATGATATCAACGGAATCATAAATTTCCAGAACTTTAGAAATCATTGCAATGCTGAGTTGACATCCATAGCAAGAGGTTAAAGCATAAACACCAATCTTAGGTTTATCCTTCTGTTTTTTGTGAATCTTACCAATTTCTTTATCATAATCTCGAATTTCTTGATTAAGATTCTTAATTTCTTTTCTACCTATTCGTGGATTTAACATTTCTTTAACCTCCTATTCTAACATTCCTGGTGTTGAAATAATATCATAATAATCAAAAACGGGGCCATCTTTGCATGCATATTTCCATGAAGTGGAATTGCCAAGATTACAATGACCACATTTTCCAATACCACATTTCATTCTTCGCTCTAAGGTAACAAAGATATTTCTTGGGTCATAATTTAAGTTAACTAATTCATCAAACATAGATTTGTACATTCTAGGAGGTCCACACATTGCTACTGCACAATTATCTGGATCAACATTTACTTTATCTAAATGCTCGTGAGCTCTACCTCGTAAACCTGTACATTGCGTATCTCGAGTCACCGTTTGAATAATCTTAATATTCTCAGCTTCAGCTATATCACGAAGAGCTTCTAATTCTCTATCAAATAAAAGTTCTTCACAATATTTAGCAGAGTTAATAATAGTGATATTACCAAAACGCCATCTATTATCTAGCGCATATAGAAAAACAGATCGTAATGGAGCCATACCTAATCCTGCTGCTACTAATAGCAAGTCTTTATCCCAGAATTTTTCCATGGGAAAACCATTGCCATATGGACCACGAATGCCAACAATGTCACCACGTTCTAATTCATGAATTTTTGTGGTTACTCTTCCAGCTTTTCTAATACTAAGTTCAAAAAAGCCTATTCTCATAGCTGAAGAACAAATAGATATTGGTACCTCACCAACACCTGGTAAAGATACTTCAACAAATTGACCTGGTTTAAAGGACCAATTGGTAGCAATTTCAGGATCTTCAAATCGGAAGAGAAACATCTTATCCATTTGCGTGATGTTATATACTCTAAGTAAACGACATTTATGGGTATCATAGGCGTTATCTTTTGTGTCGGGAACAATCTTAATCTTACGTGCACTCATTCTAAATCACCTAGAACCTCCATTAAATTCTTCTTATAATTGATAGATGCAGGGCAATAGTAAGTGCAACGACCACATCCAACACAATAAGCAGTTGTTAACGGTGGACAATAAGCATTCTTACACATATACCTATTCTTAAATCGCGATTCTTTTGTTTCTCGAAAATTGTGATCACCAGCAACTAGCCCATGAGACCTAAATTGACAGCTATCCCAAGTTCTAATACGATTACCAGTTGTTTTATCTAAATTTGGGTAATCTTTAACATCATAACAACGGCATGTGGGACAGGTTATTGTACAATTTCCACATCCTAAACACTTCTCTGTTTCTCGTTGCCACATTGGTATCTTATCTCTTAGTTCTAATGTGTATCGTAAGCTATCCCAATTCCCTTGAACTGAAAACATTGCCTTTTTCTTTTTATCAAATTCAGCTAGATCATCAGTATCTTTGTCTTTAACTTCTTCAAAAAGGTCCAAATTTGGATCAACTATCTTATGACCTTTCACACTTCCAACACGTATCACGTAGCCATCTTCAACTTCACTTAAGAATAAATCAAATCCTTTATCAACAAATTCTGAACGTCTGACATTACAGAAGCAATATTCATCTGGAAGACAACTTAATCCTATAATAATGCCATTCTGTCTTCTTCTTTGATAATAGGGATCAGGGTCTTCGTCTATGAAATTAGCATCCATTATTCGTAATCCAACTATATCGCAAGCGTGAACACCGAATAATACTATTGGCCCTTTATCTTCATAGACTTCATACATCTCTACTTTTTCCTTATCAAACTCAAAGATTATCTCCTTTGGAGGATAGAAAAATCTTCTTGGAGGTAAAAGAGTGCGTTGATAATCAAAGACTACTTCTTCTACTTCTGTGATTTCCCTAAAATCAATTCCTTTATTAGAGACTTTTTTTGGACCAAATAATGCTCCATATTCCTTTAAGCGTTCAAGGAATTCATAGATACGTTCTTTTTTTAGCTTTACATATCTCATGGAAACTCTACCGAATTATTCATTTTATCTGTACAGAAGCATTTCACTGTGGAAATGTTTCAATTGAAACGATGAATAACTCCCCCTTTTTTTAAGTTTCTAATGTAATGATAAATGGTCTCAAAATTTGCAATTGGTTTTTTAGTTTAGCTTCTACACAAATGATTTTTCGAAATTATTTTTATATATTTATCTACTTCGAATATTAGGAAATGGGTTTTAGTATTATAAAATAGCACTTTTAGGCGTTCAAGGATGAGAAAAAACAGATCTAATTTGGTAAACGAAAAAATATCTGAAATAACAATTTCACCTGAGTTAAAAGCTAAAGTAATGACTTTAATTAATAATTATAAACAACAAGATCCTGGGCTTATTGAGGAGATAGCTAATGAGGTTCTTTATATTCCTGTTGAAAATGGCGAAGTTAAAGTATTCCATATCAAACCTGAAAATCCTACAACAAAACGACCAATCCTATTTATGCCGGGTTGGGGAAATACAACCATTAATTTTATTGATGTTTATGAAATCCTTTACAATCGGGCTGAATTCTATTATTTCGAAACTCGTGAGAAAGGATCAAGCAAATTGAACCGTTGGAAAGCCAATATGACGCTCTCACAGAAGGCTAAAGACCTAGTTAAAGTAATAAAATATCT
>JAEORJ010000101.1 GCA_016840945.1 Candidatus Gerdarchaeota archaeon | reverse complement strand
TATCAAACATCACTAATGAAAGGGAAACATCACCAGTATACTCTATTACAAATGACATTTTAGAATCAGCTTTACTAACAATAGTCTCATTATCAATGGTAAATTGAAAATAACTATACAATTTTATCCCGCCTAAAGATGTTGTTCCTTCTAGTTTTTCTGGAAAAACTGGCGCAGAATAATTACCATAGTCATTAATTAATAGCACATCTCCAATAACAAATTTTGATGAGCTATGAATTAACAATAAACCTTCATAATTACTCGAGTAATCATTAATACAGCTAATTGTCATAGTGAATTGATTGCTAAAAACTCGTCCTTCTGCATCAAATGGAATAACAATTTGACGCACGACATCGCCATTACCTGAGCTAGGCAAAATAGAACGACTAATCACCGAATCAAATATTTCTAGGTTAAATTTTCCTTCTAACTCATATCCAGGACTATCTGGTTTGTCACCTTCAGATGAGAAATCAAGTATTAGCATTGCTGGACCTGAATTACTAAAATCAAAGGTTTCATTTATTGATAACTCAAATGTTCCTTTACTTGACCATTCTAGTGGATCAATGATTATACCCAATGTTAAGAATGAGTACTCTTTAACAGTCCCACTTGTCGCATTAGCATCTAATTCATTTTTCTCTATTAAGGTGATACTTCTTGAGGTTAAACCTATTATTACTAAATTAATAATGACAAGTAAAAGTAAAATTATCACTTGCTTCTTGATGCGAAAAGCAATATTTTGATTATCTTTTACATGCTTTATTGTGTAAACTCTCCATTCAAATAAATCAATGTTTAACAAAGGTTTGTTCAATTTCAGCGGCAATTTCCTTTAGGCTTAAAGGGGGTGGTGGATTATCTCTTTTCCTTTTAGCAACACGTTTTTTACGTTCCTCTTCTGGTAATACTCGATCATCTATCTCAATACTCATTGTAGTTAGATTATCGATAGTATCAGAATTCTCATGTCCATTCCCATTGTTATCAGCAGCTTCAATTAGACCGTCTTGTTTTACTTTAGCAATGTATTCTTTTACTTGAGCAATTGATTCTGTATCAATTTCAAAAGGTATAACAGTCTCAGCAATAGAATCGATGCTATCAAGACAATCACCCGAGCACTCAAATTCATCATCGAGTTCTTCAAGTATATCATCAAAACTCTCTAATTCTGATTCTAAATTATTTCCTGAATTACTCTCTTCAGGTTCGCTTTCTGTTTCATCAATGATTTCGGGTAATTCTAATGCATTTGAACTTCCCAATTGATTTTTCTTCAAATAACGACTACCAACAACTAATCCTGCAGCAATTAGTCCCACTAAAACTAATGAAACAATTGTAACAGAAATAACTATCAAATGAGAATTAGGATTGTTTTCTAAGGAAAATTCTTGGGTTAACATTCTACCCATTTCATCTGTAACAACGATTTTCATTGTATGAGCTTTAGAGGAGGAGATGTAACCACTGAAATGATAAATATCTTTTGAATACTCATTTACACTTATTCGTTCACCGTTAATCCAAATTTCTACCAATTCTATAGCATAGTAAGAATTGAAAGTGATATTTCCAGTAATATAATCACTATCTTTTCCAGTGATAATATTATAATGATAGATAATCATTTCAGGTTTTTCAGGTATAATGATCAAATACTCATTTATAGTATTGATATAGACATTGCTGGTAATTTCAATAAGTTTCACTTTTATTTCATATGACCCAATAGGCAGCGAATTCAATTCTATTTTCCAGACACTTCTATTTGGATCTATTTGATAACTAAGAACCATTGGATATTCTGTGGAATTTATTATTAAATAAACCTGAGAAAGTGCATTAACACTGAAAATATAAGCTTCTAAAGTAAACGTTTTTCCATGTTCAATAATTTGTGAATTTATATTATATTTCAATAGCATTGTTTTTCTTTCATGCACTGTCAATGATTGTAGAGAATAAGAAGACATATAACCTTGCAAATCTTCAGAGAAAAGTGTAACAAAATAGTAACCCTTCTTTAACATGTAAATTGTTGTTTGATATTTGCTACCAGTAAAGGTTAATACATATTGAGTTCCATTTAGGGTTAGCCAAACATTGGCTATACCTGATGCATCGGACACTACACATTCATAATCAAAAGGTTCTCCTTCACAAATAAAATCCTCATAAGAATAGCTTAATAGCTCTGGTGGGACATTTTGTATTACCTCAATAGTGATTTCAGTAGAATCTACCAGATAAACTGAATCTTCTATTGAAATAAACGTTAGATTGTATTGTCCAATTTTCTCTGAACACCAATAAAATATTCCTTGCCCTTCAAAAATAACAAGTGAACCATTATAAATACCATTTACATAAACTTCAATAGTGATGGCTGAACCTGGAATATAATTTGTTGAATTTACTATTATTTCTATTTCTTGGTGATCAGCAATTGTTGTTGTATCAACATCAAGTGCTAATTCTGGAAGGATCTTAGGTGGAGGTTCCACTACTGTCATTTCAAGATTCAGAAAAGTGCTTTGAAAATAATCATTTCCAACAAATTCAACTTTAATGTAATGTACTCCCAAACTAAATGGTATTAGGATTGTAATCATTGCTTGTCCGTAGAGATTTGTTGCATAAACCCCTAATACAATCCATGTGTTATTTGCCCAGATAAACAAATAAACTAATTGATTACTAATTGGTTCTTGATTTTTATCTAAAAGTGTGATAGTAAATGATGCGGTTGAATTTATTATCGCATCAAAATCCGATCCTATAAGAATAGAATTTGCTTTTTGAATTGTTAATATGGTAAACTGAGATGAAGGCCCAAAATCTATAGCTCCTAAATAACGTATGCCAAAAGTATAAGTACCCGGCATTAAATTCAAAAGAAATGTTAATTGAACTAAACCTGAAGTATCAGTCAAATTTTCGCCAAGAATAATTACATTGTCATCATCTATTATTATCACAAATTGGACTAGCCTTCTGTAGAGTGGAACACCTTGATCACTTGTTAAAATTCCTTCAATAGTTATCTCGTGATCATACTCCTCATTTATTGAAGAAGTTAGTAAATCAATCTCAGTGTCCTCTTCATAAATCAATATCGTACCTGTATTTTCAGTATCAAACCAATCACTATTGCCAGCAAAAGTTAAGATTGACAAATAATAACCAGGTGTTATACCTGTAGCTAGAAATGTATATTCAATTATTCCATTAGCATTTGTTGTTAATATTTCACTCCATCCCTGAAATGAGATAAGAACTTGTAATCCCGAGATAGTTCTACCTAGAGAATCAAAAGCTTTTGCTTTTATTGTTAAATAACCATCAAATTTCGCTGCAGCATCATATAAAATAAAATAAGGTAATCCCTTTGACAGTGTGAAGGTAGCTGTTTCTTGAACTGAATTGTATTTATTATCCTCAATTACAGAACAATATAGAATATATTGCCCAGCAGAAAATTGTGGTGCAATTGTTACTTTAACAAAACCATAATAATCACTTGTTCCTTGATAGATTTCACCATCAATCATGAATCTTACTTGCACATAAGCTAATGATAATCCTTCATTATTTTTCACTTGAGCAACTATTTGAGTGCTAGTACCTTTTACTCCCAAATGGTTTTCCAAATAAATAACAGGAGTGCATCTTACTAAATTAATTTTAAAATAAAGCTGGGCACCAACATACTTTCCAGTCTCAATTATTTCAGCAATGCAGAGATATTGGTTGTTGACCATTGTCAAATTTTCATAATTGTTAAACATTGCATAACCGGAACTATTAGTTGTAGTATAACCTAATGTTCGATAAAACATTTCATCAACTAATCGACCAGTAATAGCTATGATAATATTTGCTGCTGGAGTACCATCTTCAAAAGCAGCATAAAATACTAAATGCATTGTACTAGTATATTCTAAATCGATCTCCTCACCATTTCCTTTCAGAATTCCCTCATTTAGGATATTTAATATCAATCCTGTCTTATCAACATAGAAGCTTTGATTTATTTCCACAACATTGAATAATGAATTTTCAAGCACTTCAGCTTTGATTTGATAACTACCTGATGGAAGAGGCATATTTTCCCAAAAATATTCGCCATAACCAGAGCTATTTGTTGGTGCGTCAGCTATTATTGTCCATTGTGAAAGGGCATAGTAGGAAAACTTTATTGTTAATCCTTCCCATCCTTCATCTAATGTTGTTATTTGGGAAGTTAAAAGAACATCTTCATTCCATTTAACACAATATGATTCTAGCGAGATATTTAATATCCCTTTATCTACAATTGTATCGCCAAATTCAGAGTTACCAATATAACCATCCTCATAATCTGCAGGGCAAAAATAATGGGTAGCGTAATATGAACCAGCTAATAAATTCTCAACCGCATGATCAATTTCAGCATAACCTGTAAGATTAGTAGTATAATAATGTGGAATTCGTTCATATGAACCTTCATATTTATACCATAACTCAAAATCAATATTTGAAATTGGGGTTCCTACATCATCTGTCAAATAAATTACAGTTGTTAAATGAACAGTTGTTGGTTCTCCAGGGTTATTTCTAAATGCCCCCGTAAAATCAACATTATACCAATTAATTGGTTTAGCTGTTATATAGATGTAAGTGACGGTATATGAAAAATCATTTGCTTTTGCTCGCAAGCTATAATTACCAGGTAATAAATCAATAATGCTCTCGAGAGTAGCAACACCGAACCCATCTGTTATAGCTGAACCTATAGTGGCCCAATTCAAACCATCACTGCTTGTAGAAAATATCACTGTTTTTCCAATAGCAGGAGTAGAAATATCTTCCATAATCGTTGCTTGAAAAACTGTCAAGTCTTTATAGTCAGTTTCTATTGGATCAATTGTTACAGTTAATATTTCATTTGAAGGAATAACTTCTCTTATAGCTGAACCATAGCTTTGAGAGTAGAATGCTGACCCACTATACCAAGCTAAAAGTGAGTGATTGCCTTGAGTTAAAGCTGTCCAAGTAGTTGATGCTATCCCAGAACCACTTACTGGCATTCCTAATTCCACAGAGTTAATGGCTGTTATTAGGTGAAAATTAACATCTGTTTGTAATAATTCATAATTTGAAGCATACCATTCATAGATGGCAACATCATTTGGTGTGTCATCAGATTCTTTTAATTCGAAGAATGAGTTATCAGTTGAAGTTGATGGTTCAAGTATAAAATAATAATCAGTATTTGCTGTAAGCACTAAATTTGAACCACCACCGCAATATTGGAATGGAACAAATAATAATTGACCTGTTACCCGAGCACAGCTTGCTATATAGCCCGAAATAACCCCTTCTCTAATATTTGGTCCTGATAATGAATTTCGTATATAAAAATTGATATCATCTCTTATAGTAGCTGAAATATCAACAATAAAACCAGTAATTTCTATACTTTGAGGTATGGTAATTTTAATAGCATATTTATTAGAGGTAATTACATTTGAGGTGGCATCATTATCAATTTCATAGAGAAAGCAATCCATGAAATCAATATCTCCAGAAGAAACCCCGAAACCAGCAGATGTTGTGCTACTTGTAAGAGTGACTTCCGTCTCTTCAACTATAGGCGATGGCTCAGATGGTGTCAAGCTAGTATAAGATTGTGAAATCAAATCTAAAGTTTGAACAGGTGACGTTGTGCCTACACCTTTTGTTTGTAGAGTATGTTCAAACTCAAAATCGGTTGATTGATTGCTATCCATATTTTGAAATATAAACTCATAATCAGTCATTGGATTTGATGATGAATTATAAGGCGAATTTTTTGATACATCTATTGCATAGAATGATATCATAGTTAGATAGATAGCAATTAGTACTAATGCTTTCTTTTTCATTTCAATTACCTCTAAAGAATCTAAATTATTCTCATACAATTCTCACAAAATTTTGTTTTAAAAGGTCTAAATGAAAATTAGAGCTATTTGTACATCGAATGCTTTTGATAGAAAAATTGTAACCGCTCAATCATTTTCTCAGTATTCTTACATTCAACTGCTCTTGGAAAAACATTCATTCTATTTATTCTATTATCCAAAATGATCCACGCTCCAATATCATTTTCAGATCTAATCATCCTTCCAAGGCATTGTCTCATTGTAACGATTGCTTGTAGGTAATTCATATAATTATTCGCTCTAGCTTCCCCCCAGAATCTGCTATATTCTTTAATTATTTCTTTTAATGATCTGGATGGTGGGGGATATGGGAGACCTGCCATAATGACTGCTGATATAATAGATTGATCATCTTTTACGATTTCAATGCCTTCTGAAATTTTACCTCGGGCAGGAGCTATGATCAATGCTTTCTCCTTTAGAGCTAATATTGTTTTTATCAGCTTTGAAACCGATTGGTTAGGTACTTCCACATAAGGAGTTTTCAAAATATTAGCAAATACTGCTGTCAATTCGTAATTAGGAGTAAAAACCAATACATGACCAGGTATTACTGAAAACAATTTTCGTATTGTCTCACTATAATAGAGATATCTTTCTGGTGAACGCTCTTTGTAACGCATAGTAATTTCAGGATCATTTGATGTAAGAATAATTCTATTTTGACCTATTACTTCTGAAAGAACAGATAATTTGCTAGCTTCTGGTACACCCAAAAAATCAGCAAAAAGATTCAATGGCCTAAATGTGCCTGAGAGTAAAATCACTTGTTTTGCATTTTTAATTGGTGCCAATATTGTTCTTGGATCTTTTAAATATAAAGTGAATTTTTTATCTGCTGTTAGATAACAATTATCTAAATTTTCTAAAAATTCGCTTACCATTAGTGTATTACTTATTCCTTTATATCCTCTCTCGAGTTGTTGTAATAAATAATCTTGACCTTTGTTAAACAAATCTTTCAATAATTGTTCGTCATAGGAAATTGAGTGCAACCCTTCTTGTCCTTGTAAACTAATCAGATCTTCAAGTATTTTATGTGAACCTATTTCGTTTCGTGCATTATATAATACTTTGTAACTCAATTCCCCAAATTCACTTTGTGCTAGATTATGTGCCTCATCAATAATAATGGTGGTATTTGTTAAATCAAAGTCCATATTCTCCTTCAAGTATTCGTGGAGTTTGTTGTTCCAAAGAAATGGATAAGTTGTTATTACAATCTCAGCTTCTTTTAGAGCTGATTTAATCGCTAAGTAAGGGCAACTTAGATTATTTGTTTTAGTGTTCAAAATCCACAAAATTTCTGATAAGCCAATCCCTTTCTTAGTATTTTCAGAAATAACATTAATTATTTCAGAAGTTATTTCATTATTTTCTTTATATTCTGATTGTAACACAAAATAAGCACTATTATTCAGGCAATCGAATAATTTACACCCCAACTGAGAGAATTGTTTTCGGGTAAATTTTGTTACTAACGGACATACATGACTTTTCCCTACAAGTGGAACCATAGTAAAAATTGATTGATCAATAGTTCTTTGAAAATCATTAATTAGCCCTAATTCTCTATACCAAGCATCCATTTGCCCTAACATTTTAGTATAGATGATTATTCGCTCATTTGGTTCTTTTTTACTCAGAATAGCTGATAAAACAGCAGCTGTTTTCCCACTACCAGTTTCAGCATCTATCAACAATGTTTTTTTTGCTTTTTGTATGGCTGAAATAATTACAAACTGTTCTTTTCTATATGTTGCATAAGGAAAAATCTCATTCATCTGTTTCCAATAATCGGCATATTCTAGCTGCCTTTCATTTTTATCAGTTGACAATCTAATAGTTATCCCTCGAGGTTAAAGAGCATTCCACTACTTACCTCGAAGATTTAATTTAAAAAATACTAAATTATATTAGAAAAATTGATCTAATGATGCTTGTTTCTTATCGTCCGTTTTGGGTTCTTCCTTCTCTACTTCTTTCTTTGTCTTAGTTTGTTCCTTTTGCTTTTGTGCTTTTTTCGTAGCAGCTTTTTGTTTCTTTTCCTCTTCTTTCTGTTTCTGTTCTTCTTCTATCATTAATTGTTTCTTCTTTTCCCAATCATCTAAAATATCACCCCAATCATCACCAATATTATCAAAACTGGAGTATTTTAGAGGACCCATTTCTGTTTGTAATTTCTTTCGTTCATCATCTATTGCTATCATAACTTTCTTAATTTTGTTTAATTTAGCGTTATCTTGCACTAATGATTTCAATTGATTGTTATCTAATTCTAACCAATCAGCTAATTTAGCTGCATCACCAACACTTCCATTTAATACCTCTTCAACCAAATAGAGTGATTCGCTTTGTGCTTCACTAATAGAAACATGCATTTTTTCAGCCATATTTGTACAAATAGATTTAGTAAGTGCGCGGGTAAACATTGTTTGAGCATACATCGCTATTTTCTGAGGATAGATATATTTATCAATATTTTTTGATGGTTTGTCTGTATATGTTGCTACTCCACCTGAAATAAAATCATAAAAATATGCTAATAGGTTCCAACTTTGTCTATTCATTATTCGTCCTAGAAATCGATCTGCTGAAGCTATAGTTTCATAAACATTTACTAGCTCTTTTTTACTTGTATGAAGGGAAGCATTATCAAATACCCATAACAATAATTCATCATATTTAATATCTAATCCATCTACTGCCTTTTTACCATCAATAAAACTATTAACATTAAACAATTCCTTTAAGACATCTTGTATATCCTTTGTTTTATCCCTTTGACTTTTTATTAAATCTAAATCAGTAGTGTTGCCACTTTTCAATTGGAGTATAATCCCTTGGAAATCATTAATGGCACTTCGTAAATCTCCTTCAGCAGCTTTAGCTAAAAATTCAATGTCATTTTGATCTAATTCGACTTTTTGATCTTTAGCGATTTTCTTTAGAATCTTCTCTATATACTCCGGATGTATTGGTTTATAAGCAATAACCTTGGAAACATTTCTTAAAGCTTTCAATTTTTGGTCATATGCTTCATTTGCTGTACAAATTATTGGGACAGAAGCATCTTTAATGACTTCAATTAACGAGTTTACTCCACCTCTATCTTCTCTCCCTGTTATACCATCAACTTCATCAATTAGTAATATCCTTTTTCCTTTTGCTCCACCAATAAGTGTTCCCTCTTTTGCTGAGCTACCAGCAATTCTGAGGATAGCTTCTTTATTTCGGGTGTCACTAGCATTCATCTCAACTAGTTCGTATCCTCTTTCTGCAGCTAATGCATAAACACTACTTGTTTTTCCTGTTCCTGCTGGTCCATGTAGCAAGGCAACTTTTCTAGATGCTGTGGAACTCCAGGAATCAAACCATTCCCGTAAATTAATAACGGCATCCTCATTTCCTACTACTTGCCCTAAATTCATTGGTCGATATAATTCTGTCCAAGGAACGATATCATCTGTCAATAGTCTATTACCTCATTAAATGAAGGTTATACCAAATGTTTGCTTTCATTAAAACTTTATTGTCATCTAATAATAAAAGCTTCACTATTAATTTTTGTTAAAAAATGAAGAAAGATTGAGGTAGCAGATCAACCTAATCTTCTAGCTGTTTCAATTTGTAATCCATCAGCTTCTAGGGTTACTGGGTATAATCTAGTGTCATAGATTGCTTTTCTCATTTTTCTTACTCTGAATGTTCTTTGTAATTGATCTGATCGTTCTCTTAAGTAGAAATCAATTACCCCATCAGCAATATGACTGAATAAAACTTCAGTTTTTGGATCGTGCATACCTTTAATCATTAACAAAAGATGTACTCCACCTACTTTCCTAACTACATTTGTTGTGAAGTTCTCCACCAATTCTCTGACTTGATCAGAATCATAATCCAAAAGTAAATTTGATACGGTATCAATTACTGTAAACGGTTGAGCTGATTTGCCAACATGATTCAAGAATTTTGTACGCAAAAGATTTAACAAACCTTTATCCCAAGAAATAACGGGCGATGATTCATCATCTGTAGCAAATTTTGCACCATAAGCATCAAGATATGTCCATGAACCTATTGATTTGTAAGTCTCTATATTCCAATTAAAGGTCATCATTTCTAATTCTACTTCTGAAGGAGGTTTATCAACTGAAACATAGAACACTTTTCTCCCAGCTTTAGCTTGATAATATAACATTTGTAAAGCAAAAATATCAAAACCAGACCCTGGTTCACCCAATAGCAAGATTAGTGATCCATCAGGGATACCTCCACCTATTGTTTGATCAAATCCCATAATTCCGCTTGATTGTAGCTTTACTTTATTGACATCAGTAAATTGTGGTTGTGTTATACGTTGAAAATCCATTTTTCTTATCCTTCAAGAGTATTTTCTATTATGTTCTATACAAACCTATTTGAAAACCTTTGTTATTAGGCAATTATTCGATAATTCAATAATCCTCTACTTTTTTAGCTCGCTCTAACATATGCTTTACTAAATAGAATGGACCATAAAGGATATAGAAATATGTTAAAACAGCCATTAAAGCAGCTGGATAGATGATGTAGGTAAATGGTGTAACAGCTAATGCTATAATTGTAACTGCTGCTAAACCTAATAAAAACACCTCGAGAGCATTTTTAGGTAATTTTGTGGTAGGATATTTTACTTTCACTATCATCATAGTTGCTGTTATTACCATAAGTATGAGTCCTACGATTGGGGTGGCAATTGTTGTTGACTCAACCTCAAGTTCGATAAATAATTTAATGATTATATAAACTGCTGCAGCACAACCAGCTCCAGGTGAAGGAATTCCTTTAAACCATTTTTTACTAGGAGCTTTTGTAAATCGTACTAACCGTATGGTTGTGCAGACACCAAAAAATATTCCTACTAAAATTGAAAAAATAGCTAATATCAAATGAGCTGTACTTTCAGCGTTAGCAATCGGTAAGCTTAAAGCAATCATTATCGCTGGAGCAAAACCAAACGAGACAGTATCAGCTGCAGAATCTACCACTGTACCAAAAAAACCTGGTTTTTTCTGAGCTAACCGAGCAGGTATTCCGTCTGAAAAATCAAATATTATTGCTAAAAGTATCAATCTACCAGCCCATAAAACATATTGATAATTAAGTGGATCATAAGTTGTCGAATAGATTATTACCAAAACTATAGCAGCAACACCAGAAGCAAAATTAAGAAAAGTTAACGTGTTAGCTAAAATTATTAAAAATATCCTAACAAATTTTGGTAATTTGGGTGGTTCCCATTTCTTTTCTTTTTTTATCTCATTTTCTTGTTCTTTGTTTTCATTTTCTTCCAATTTATTATTTAATTCAGGAACCACAAAATCCACCTTTCATAATTTGCTTAAGAATATGACAATTCATCATTTAAATGTTTTATTTGAAAGTGAATATTATTATTTATACCTCAGAATTCAATTCATCTAAAAATTTGAGTGCTTCATCAATGTGTTTTTTGGGATTGAATTGTGATGAAAAGATATGTCTTACTACACCTTTTTTATCTATAATATAAGTCACCCTACCAGGAATTATTCCCAATGTTGATTTTACACCGTACATCAATCGCACTGTATCATCTACATCACTTAACAAAACAAAAGGGAGATTATGTTCAGAAGCAAATGCTGTATGTGATTCAATGCTATCACCGCTTATGCCAATGACCTCAGCATTATGTTTTTTGAAGAGCTCATACCTATCTCTAAAAGTGCAAGCTTCAGCTGTACAACCTGCAGTATAATCCTTTGGATAAAAATAAAGTACGATAGCTTTTTTGCCAATAAAATCCTCTAACTTCACTTCCTTTCCAGTTTTATCTGGCAATGAAAAAAGTGGAGCTAAATCACCAATTTCAACTTTGTCTTTTTTATTAGTTGTTTCACTCAATTTCAATTCACCAAACTAATCTAAAATTTCTAAAAAAATTAGTCTACAAATGAGATTTCAAACTCACAATATTTATCGCCTAAGCCATGGCAATGGGTTTCTGTTACAATGCAATCTTTGCTTGTTAAGATTTGTATCCGACCAGCTAAATAACCAGCCATGAAATCACAAAAAGTTGTTGCACACTCTTTTGTTCCAGAAGACATTGCACACTCAATTATACGTATCTTTAATTTCCCTTTCTCGTCAATTATCTTAAAATCAGCTCGTTCTTTTGCAGCTTGAAACATACCAAAATGGAAGAATTTGTTTAACACAAGAAGTGATTGCTCCAGAGTTAATGGCCAAGAAAAGTTTTCATCCTCTAAATATCTTTGAAGGATATCTCGACCAGGGCCGAATATTCCTAATTCTCTTCCTGCTGCATACAATAAGGCTCCGCAATAGGGATCAGTCATTTTGAGATTAACAATAGCTTGCTGTAATTTAGTGAAATGTACTTCATTACCAATATTTCCGCGATTGAAAATATCTTTAGGGCTGATAAAGGACTCATGGAGTCTTCGAGAAATATCATGTAATATCCCTTGGAAGTGCTGGCTACGATCTTCTATAATATATTCATCTTTACCTTCAACAGAATCTGAAGGAATTTCTTCATCGGATAAATCTATTTTAAATTCACAGTATTCATGACCGGTACCTACACATTTTATTTCATGAACAACAGCATTCCTTCCTGTTAGTATCTCAGTTATACCAGCCATTTCACCAGCTGAAAAGTGGCACAAAGGTTCACCAACAAAAGGTGCCCCACTTGCACTTGCTAAACCATAAATACGTAATATTGCATGGTTGCTATCAAGTTCTACAACTTCTGCTGATTCAGCTAATTTCATAGGAATATTGATAGTTTCGTTATCAGCGAAATATTTCACTAATCCGTTGACAACTTCCTCAAAACGTTCTTTTGCGCGAAATTCTGTACCGATATTGGGATTCAAAGTAATCATCAAGTAGGTACCAACGCCATATAAACCAACATCCCGTCCAGCTTGATAAAGTAATTTTGGAACGAGCTTATCAAGTGCTACTAATGAAACCATCATCTGTTGCATTACACCGACATGAATGTAATCGCCAATATTGGGTCTAATAAATTCCTCATTCATTATTGAATCGAAACTATTTTTGCTTATTATAAGGAGAGTTTCTTTTCTGGTGTCGAAGTTTTGTCCCTTACTAATAACAGAATTTGATATTCGTTCAAAGAGGATGTCCTTAATATCAACCTCAGTAACAAGGCCTTGTAAAACAGGTTGCTCATCAATCATTACAGTAGGTAATGTTCTCACATTATATTTTTCAGCAATTTTAGCATATTTTAGAACATCAATTGTGCTAATATGACAAATATCTGAATAATAGGTACCCACTAATTTGTGAACAATTCTCTCCACATCAGGACATGCAAAACAGTCAGGAGAAGTGAAAACAAGCATCCTAATTGGTACATTAATATTATCAGACATTTTTCATCTTCCGATTCTTTTATGTTATTTAATAATGTTATTAGGTTTATTAAAAATGAATCTATCTCCTAAAAGCTTTTTGATATACGAAAACCACTAAAAATAAATCATCAAAAATGGCTTTATTATTAATTATAAAATGAATCAAAGTCCTGCAAAAGAAGGTTTGAATTTGAAAAAAAGAACTTTTAAGCTCCTTCTGCAGTGACTTGTTCGAGTAATGCTATTGCATCCATTAATTCTTGTTGTAGATCAATACCAAGTAAGCCAGCTAGTGCTAATGAACTCATGACGGTTTCCAATAGCTCATCTTTGATATCTTCTTTTTGTTCAGCCATCATTGAATCGCTTACCATTTGACCGGCAAACATATTCAACATTTGTTCACCTAGCATTCGTAATGGTCCTTGAACTCCAGGGGTGCCGAGTTGTCTTACTGATAATCTTGAATTAATTAGATCCAATAATTTGTTTTGGGTTTCTTCTATTGTGATCATTTTTCGGTTTTCTCCGGGTAATTATTTCAGTGATTATATAATTGAATAACATTCTATTTAAAAGTATATATCATCTGTGTAATATATAGATGTTACGTTAATTGTATAGATAAACCGAAATATTTATAGATGATTAACTATATATATTATTTAATAATAATATGCTTAGTTGAACCCATATTTGTCTCCCCGTAAAAATAGAGTTCCAGTGGAAATAAAGGGGAGGGGGGTAAGAGCTATTATTATTCATGGTAGCAGGTGAATTTGCGTGACTACAATAGTTGAAATGCCTATTCGGTTGAATTCTACGATTAAGAAGGTTATAGATAGACAGGAAGAGTTCAAGAGGAAAATTTCTAGTAGCCAAATCATCACCTATACTTTGGAATATTTTGCTAACTGTTTTAATGATGAACCATCATTATTGAAAGGTATCAATATCCGGTTGTATAATCTGCAGTTAGACCAAAGACCAGAAATTAATCAGTATATGATCACCTGGGAAGATTTTCCAAAGAAAGATGATGAGACATGGAATGAATTCTGCTTAAAGGTCAATCAAGAATTAACAATCTTTCTTGATAACTTAAAGCAACAATCCAATGCTATTGAAGGAACATAGCTGTTCCTTTGAAATCTTTACTAGGTACTCTCTTCACTTGAGCTAAACTATATTAATTTAGGTCAGAGGTAATTTTAGGATTAGGTACTGAATACAAAAGAAGATTCTATCAAGGGAGTTAACCTAAAGTAATAAAGATTGTTTACTCTTCAAGCACTTCTATTAGTATGATACTATTATCAAAACCACCGTTTGTTTTTCTCTTTTCAAGCCGTACGATTTCTAATTCCTCAAAGGTCATTTTGTGAATGTTTAGTAAAGCATGCAACACTTCAAGAATATCACACAATTCTTCAACACTAGAAGTAGCAATATATTCTTCACTTTCTTCCATTAACTTCGATGATAGAAGCGGTATAAGTTCACTGTTGGTTGCAACCCGAGTTTTTGTTTGTTTGCCTTGCTGTTGAATAATAGAGGGTATTTTATCGCGCACAAGTTTATTATAAGTTATTTTCTTCAAATTAATCCCAAGTGATAGATGTTATTATGAATGAAGAAATTTTTGTAACAATATAAGTACTTTAATTGGAAAAATTAATAGTTTATAGTTGAAATTTTACGTTTGGAGGATAATACCTTGGGTGTAACAAAACTAGGAGATCTATTCCCTGAAAGACAAGAGGTTGATTTTGAATTCTTTCAAGACAAAGCAATTGCTTTTGATGGCAATAATATTCTTTATCAATTTCTGACACGAATTCGTCAATCTGATGGCAGTTTGTTAACAGACGAAAATGGCAATGTTACAAGCCATCTTTCAGGACTATTATATCGCGTTTCAAAAACTATTGAAAGTGGAATAAAAGTTGTCTTTATCTTTGATGGCAAACCACCTGAGGAGAAAACAAAGGAAATTATGAAAAGAAAGAAAGGCAAGAAAGAAGCTGAAATAGCCTATGAGGAAGCTCTTGAACGCGGTGATATGGAAGTAGCTAGAAAATATGCTCAACGAACTGCCCATTTAACATCTGATATGATTCAAGATGCTACTAAATTATTGCAATTAATGGGTGTACCAATTATTCAGGCTCCATCAGAAGGTGAAGGTCAAGCAGCAATTATGGCTCAGAAAGGTGATGTTTGGGCAAGTTGCTCTCAAGATTTTGATAGTTTCTTATTTGGTACTCCCAGACTTGTGAGGAATCTAACTATTTCAGGAAAAAGAAAATTACCCAGAAAAAATGCCTATGTTGAAGTCAAACCAGAACTAATAGATTTAGAAGCATCTTTAAAAGCATTAGAAATCACTCGAGAGCAGCTAGTAGATATAGCTATTATTCTTGGCACCGATTTTAATCCTGATGGTCTAGGTACCAGTGGTGTTGGTCCTAAAACAGCATTAAAATTAATTACTGAACATAAGACTTTAGAAGAGGTATTAAAATTGCCAAACATTGCTGAAGAAGGTATCAGTTTTGAACCTGAAACAATAAGAAATCTTTTCTTGAAACCAATAGTTAAAACAGATTATTCATTGAAATGGGCTCTTCCGAATATTGAAAAAATTGTTGATTTCCTTTCTGGTGAAAGAGGATTTTCTGAAGTGAGAGTAAGAAATGCTTTAGAGAAGATTTTACAAAAAGCAGAGGAACAGAAGAAACAACCAACATTAGATTCATTCTTTGGTAGCAAATAAAATAAAGTGAAAAAGAGAATGATTTTATTCTCTTTCTACATTAGCAAGCATTATCATGTGATGTTAAATTAAACACACCAGCATCATCTAATTCATTTATCAGATAGTCAAAACATGATTTTAGATTAACTTTCATATCTGGTGTTTCTAAATCAACTTGTATCAAGAAATTTTCTAAGGCATCATAATTTAGAATAATAGTGCCTAAATTAGGTCCTTGTTTATTCTTCTTGTGACATTCTTCCCAAGTTACTGATATAATCTCTGAATCTCCTTCACTTTCAATATTTCGTAATATGATATCTTTTGTTGTAAGATATTCTTCTAATCGTAAGAGATTACAACGTTTACCAATAACGTATGTACCGCTTTGGCGTCTTACAGCAATATTTTCTAATCGTTTTTTACTCTGTCTTAAGAATACAAAAACGATAATCCATAGAATAGCAGTGATACCAATTATGGTTAACCCGCCAAATTGACTAATAAACATATTATTTTGCCAAATTTCAGGCATAGCATATTCGCCAAAAACCATCAAAATAACATCAATTATTACCGAACCAGCTAGTATTAATTCGATTATGCTTAGTGCATCACTAGCTCGATTGTTAGATTCAGTCATTTGAGTCATTGATTTAGTGTTTTGAGCCATAGAATCTGAAATTCGTCTCATGTGTTTTTCAGCTAGAGCATTTGAGAAATCTCTTAATGCAACCATCTTTGATTCTAGACCATGAATGACTTTTTGAGTATCATTAACACGTTTAGTGGTTATAACAGAGTCTTCTTGTATCATCCGTAACTCTTGTAAAACCGGATCATTTGAATCCCTATCAGGATCTTCTTCCCGCAAATCATGAGCAAATTCAGAAATGCAATCTCTAAGATAAGATAAAATATCACCCAGCATGATAGCTTCGGAACTTGCTTTAGTAATCCAATTTTGAGCTTTAGCTAAACTAGTAATATCCCCTAGCATTGCATTATCGATGTCTTTTTCAATATGCCTTGATTCATCCCATAAGTGCCAAATAATTGAGGAATAATCATCAAGAAAAGTTCGAATAGCAGCAGAGAAACATTGCTCAAGATACGAATGCTCATGTTTTTTCACCACTGAGGAAACTGTGATTAAACCTTTTGCTCCTTTAAAGAAATATCCATCACCATTTAATGATTCAACTTGTTGTAAAACACCAATTATTTGTTCAAGTTCATTTTGTAATTCCTCCCCATCAAAAAAGTCAGAAGGATTATCTGGATGAACAGATATATCATCAGCCATTATAAGGAGAAATTTGTGCCTTTTATTTGACTCATTCATAAATACCAGATTTATGAGATTTCGTTGATATTCTGTTAAAAGTGAATCTATCATTTGAGAGGTGTCCATTGTTAGATCAACAATAATTCTTGTAAGAATATCCAAAGATACCCAACCATCACTTGAACCCTCAACATCAACAATGTCTGCACCATAGACAACTCTGCCCCAAGAATTAATATTTCCACTTAATTCTTCTTGTTGAACAATACCCTCATCTTCTGGAAAATTCAAAAAAGCTTGAAATGAGACATATTCTGATGGTTCAAAATCCGTAACGAATACTTTACAGGAAACACCATCATCTTTAAACACAACATCACTCGGAGAATTATCTTTTAGTGCGGTAACAATATGGCCACGCCTTCTGTGGATGCTATCTAATTTATTGTTTAATGCAGATAATTGATTTCTATCAAAAGGAAGCCATTCCACTAAAGCAATTCTTACATTTCTTAGTTTAATGAATTCAGTCATTAAATCTTCTATATTTCCTGCTCTAGTCATTATTTTTTAATCCCCTTATTTTTTAATGATTTAAAGAAATAAGCTTTCGTAGTGTATGAAACATCTTCTGGTATTACTAGAGGGATATTTTCATTAAATTTACACTTTTCGCAATACATCATAAAATCCGAGTGCTCTACATCAATTTTTAAACTATAGGATTTTTGATTACATTCAGGGCAAATAAAGAGATTATCAACTCTATTTTTAATCTCGTTATCCATATTTAGAAGAACCGATTTTGATTCTCTAGTAGGGCGATAACCCGTAATATAATCATGTTTTGAAGATGACAACCTTATTGTTTCGAGTAAATTAAGTTCTCTGAGATCACCGAGATCATCTTCTCCTTCTTTTGAAATATTAACAAATTTTCTTCCTTGTCCTAGAAATGATGTTGAAATTGGGGCATAATCGTAATCACTAAAAAGACCTTTACGGATAGCATAAAACATCAATGCCTGTAGTGGTGTTTCCTTAACCCATGTTATTGCACAATTCAGAGAATCTGTTAATTGTGATATTAAATACAATAATTCTTTCTGTTCAGTTGTTAATGTAACCTCTTCATTTTCCATGAGGTTTCCCCTCAGTTTAATTTATTTGAGTATCACTTACAGTCTTTATTTATTAAAAATAAAGTTTTCCAAATGAGAAAATCAATAGAATAATTATAAAATTGTAAAATTAAAATTAGTTTTTTAGTGATATCTTATTGCATAATCAAATTCTAATTTAGCTTTTTTACAATTAGGGCAATCTATAACTTGATCAACAATTGTATCGTCCGGTTGAATGCCTAAAAGTTTACTTTCTTTTTTAATAAGACTTCGTTCAACTAATTGTGACCCTGTGAAAAGTTGGCCATTACATTTTTGGCATTTAACATTAGTTTTGTATATTTTATATTCAGGAAATTTGTTATCATTAATTTCTATCTCTTCATCAGATATTATTATACGATTTAAATCATCATCAACTAAGGTTAAATCTTGGGCTTGAGTTTTACTCAAGTGAATTAATGAATATATAATATTGCATTCAACACAAATAGCATCATTTATTGTAATAAAATCAAAATTGCCTATAGCTTCATGATTAGGCATTAAATCAATTGTTAAATGATAACCTATTTTCCCAAATTTATCAATCCAACCCAATTGTTGTTCATAAAGTGGAAATTTATTATCACAATTTTTACAATAAAAGAAAAATAATCGGCTCATCGTTTCTATCAACCTAAATACAAACAAGATTATTTATCTAAAATTTTACTTTTAAATAATTCCAAAAAAGAAAAAGAATCTTCGAAATGAAGATTCTTAGGCTATCATGGGATGTTTCATTATTTTTAATGAAGTGAGAATTTTCACGATAGATAAAGCCATACGTGTTTTAAAATCAAATTTCTTAGCAGTAACAGGTATACTTGAAAACCTAATATAAGGTGCTACTGATAAAAGTGAATCTTCACGTTCTTTGCTTATCATATCGATTTCTTTTAGAAGTTTGGGTAGGACACCAGAAATTGATAAATCTTGAACGGGATACTTAATTTCGCCATTCTTGATATACCAACCGAAACCTGTAACTGAGAAACGACCTGAGCTTTGATCAGACATGTGAAGACCCATAAGAGATCGGATCATAAATCCTTCTTTGGTTTCAGCGATCATTTCATCTTTTGTTGCATCTCCAGGCAAAAGTTCAGGAATAGTAAATCCAATAGAAGGTATTGACTTGATTGGATCACCAAAACCCAATACACCAGATCTAACGGATTTCCCATTCGATTTTAAACCTAATTTATTACCAAAGTAATTATCTAATAAAAAGGTTTGAAGAATACCTTTGTCAACCAAAATGGTCTTTTCTCTTGGTATGCCTTCAGCGTCAAATCTTCCTCGATTAATTTTATCAGGATTTAAACCATTATCAATTAAGGTAAAATTCTCAATTGCTATTTCATTACCAATTTGATCAGAGTAAGGAGTTGATCCTGAGGCAATATTATCACCACTGAGCTGATTTAGGAGTAAAGAAAATAAACCACCCATTAATCCAAACGATGCTTCTGGTTCAAGTATAATTGGCACTTCTTTTTGAAAATTAATGGTTTTAGGTCCAGCAGCTCTAAGGGTTTGATTAATGGTATCTTGTGTTAATTCATTGAAATTGAAAAGGTCTGATGTTGGTCCGCCTTTAATTGAATAGGAATAATTTGGTATTAATCCTTTTGTTGTAATGGCTGCTGAAATACCTCCAATACCACCAGATCTTGATTTGATATCAATGCCATTTGAGTTTACCAGGTGATCATCTTGTATTTGTAGAAAACCTTGACATTGAAGAAAGCTCAAATCTTTTGATTCATTTATGTCCTTGATCATTTCTGATAATTTATCAGCAAGAAAGTCCGAAGTTATATCATTTAGTTTTTTGTCAAATTGGATATCAATGTTAGGGGCTTTACTGGGTGAAGGTAAAGAAGTAAAATGAGGATCCTTACCTTTAGATTTAGCATTTTGAATTCCTACTTTTATTGTATCTTCTATACGTTGCTTTGATAATGTCTTTGTAAAAGCGAAACCAAGGTTGTTATTACTAGCTACTCTAAAAGATATTCCTGAAGATATGCCATTAGTTATTTTTGGTATGTTTTTCTCAATTGATACTTCTACACCTTTAGAATTGCTACTAAATGCCTCGACTTGATCTGCACCTTGTTTTTGAGCAAATTTAATTCCATAAGCTAAAGCTTCATCCAATGTTAATATATTAGCCATCTTCCTAACCTCCAATTGTCATTACTTTTACAGCGCACCAACCACCGCCAGTACCTGTTGGTGCACGCTGTCCATCTTTTCCACAAAAACCTGTATTTGCAGAAGGATCAGCCATTTTATTTGAAATACCCATCAGTTTACCTAATGTCTCAAGAGTGTTACCTGATAAAGTGGTTGCTTGTTTTAACTCACCAATTTCGCCATTCTTTATCTCATAAACTTCTTTTGTTCCGAAATTAAATGTCCCTCTAATTGGATCGACTTGACCTCCACCACCTCGTTTTAATAAAATTCCATCCTTTACTAACTCAAGTATTTCCTCATCTGTCATACCATGACCATTTGCTGCTTCTAAGTAGGTATTTCTCATTCTAACAATTGGGTAGCTTAAGTAATATTCAGCCCTACAATTACCAGTTGGTTTTAGGTTAAAATGTGCAGCAGTAGCTCTATCAGTAAGATAAGTTCTTAGAATACCATTCTTTATTATTTCAGTTCTTTCAACAGGTACTCCTTCGTCATCGTATTTCATAAAACCAAATGTTCTAGTTTTATAATTAGGAACGAATTCTAAGCTACCATCATCTATAAGATTGACAAAATCAGGAGCGAGTTTTTTGTTGAGTTTTCCACGCAATACTCCAGCAGTCCTTAGAAAATCAGCTTCAGCACTATGTCCTGCTGCTTCATGAGCAAAGAGAAAATTAATACTACCGTCAAAAACAACGGGATATTTCCCGGGTTTAACAGCCTTTGCTTCTAAACCTTTTATAGTCATCTTTTTAACTTCGTTTGCTCGTTCAGAAATATCGATGGCATCAAATAATTCGAAACCTCCAACATGTCCAGCTCTTGCTAATCCTTGATTAGTTTCTGTTCCTTCTTTTGCTGTAGGCATTAAATACATGAATGTGTAAGGTCGTTCTTCATAGATGAGTGTCCCTTCTGAATTGGCGAATGTTTGTCTTCTAAGAGTATCAATGTAATATGTTTTAGTACTCTTGATTTTGTTCTCTTCATCTTTAATCAATTTGTCTGAATCCAAAGCTAATTTCATTTTCTCTTCAAAAGACACCTCTTGCGCTGGTTTCTTTTGAGAGATTATTACCTTATCTTTAACAATTTTAACAGGCGCCATTTCAATATTTGATTTCGATAATTTTTTAGATGTTTTTTGGGAATCCAAAGCCATTTCGAATACTTCTTTATAGTCATAGATTGACCCAAATGCAAAACCAATTGCACCATCTTTTAAAATTCGTATACCAATCCCTGCTTCCGATCCTGCTGATGATGATTCAATTTTCCCATCAACAACTTCTATCATATTATACAATGAATCTTCTTCACGGATATCAGCATAAATTATATTTTCCTTGGCAGCCATATCAAAAATTTTCTGATATAGATCTTCATCCAAAAGTCATTATTCCACCTAATATTTTGTTTGATTACTAACTCATAAATATAGAACCAATACTATAAAAAGAAGTTGGAAAATTTGAGAACAATGGTAGCTGGAAATTTATCATTCCCATTTCCTTTTTGTATGGTTCCGAGTTCTTTGTATCTTAATCAACTCACCACAATCCGGGCAAGCAAAAATTAACCATAAATTTAAACGCTCCTTTAAAATAAATTGCTTAAATTCATTACATTGAACACATAATCTTTGAGTTTTTAGCTTTTCTTTTACCTCAGCTAATCCTTCCTTTGGATCCTTCTTTTCAGCGAACCATGGAATATAGGTGTGATGACTACTCATAGTTAAATCAAAGAAAGAAGGAGAAAAACAATATTTTGTTGAGAGATTGTCAAAAGTAATTAAGATTCTGGTGGTTTTATCGAGCAAATTTTACTCATTTGACCTGTGAAAACTCTAATTTCATGTTTTTCTTCTAAAGGACCTGTAATCTCTTCATTGAAAGATCCTTTTTTATCAGTTTTCTTGGTATAGATTGGCTGACTTGTTTCAGGATTTAAACCAAAAAATAGAGATATCTTTGGTGATGCTTCTAAACGAATAATTTCTTCTTTTAATTTTGGCACTTTTTTAATCTCAATATTTGCTTTTTTGCCATTGTGTGTGATTATTATTTCTTGACCTTTTGCACCCTCACTAAATATAGTGCTATTAATTGAACCAATTTGCTGTAATATTCTATTTGTTTTAGTTTCAATTACTTCTAATGTATTATTTGTTGGCGTTCCAATTGTAGTGAATGTTATAGCACCGGTTTTTGAGAATACTGCATCTTGTGAAGGAAAAGCGGTAAAACGAATTTTTGCACCTTTGTATTGTTTAAAACCACTAATTGATACTCGCAAACCAATTTCTTTTCTTGTTGGGTCATATTTCTCTGTTACTAAAAAACTAATTGAATAAGTCAATAATAATTCGCCTCTATAGTATTACTCTACTCACTATTACTATGACATTTATTAGCACTAGATTAAATAAATTATTGTGCTAATTAATTATCAGGATTATTCTTCAATTGGCAAATCTTCTGCAATTTTATAGTAATGAATTGCTAGTTCATCTTCTCCAAAGAGGGCATATAAAGCACTTATTCTAACCCAAATTAATTTATTCTTTGGATCCTTTGCTGCTGCTTCATGCCAACATTGCAGTGAACTATCAAATTGAGCTTGATAAAATAAAGCTTCAGCTAAGCAACACCAATAATCAGAATTCTTGCTATTGGTTTCAATAATTGCATTTGAAAATATTTCAGTTGCAGTTACAAAATCGCGGTTTTCAAGAGCAAATTTGCCTTTTTCTATTGAGTTTTCTTCTAATGCACAAGCCATTTTATTTTAGACCCTTTCTCTTTTCTCAGAGGTAATCCTCACTAGTATATTTCGTCTTTTTCTTTAAAAAGGGCAAAGTTGAGAATGAGGTCGCCGAAAGTATTCGACTTTGTTAAATCTAAAGTACATTATAAAAGAAACAGGGAATAGTTGAGGGGCATCCTCAACTTGTTTTATTTAAATTAAATCTTCATTATCTACGGCCATACCCATAAGAGTACCCTGGAGAATAATAATATGATTCTTTCTTCTTTGAAGTAAAAGCTATTATACCAGTTGCCAAAAGGAATAATGCTGCAATCGGTATTGGGAATAAAGTATAACTAGGATCTATGGTTCCTCTTACACCTAACCACCAAACAATGCCTTGTAAGACATCAACGATACAGGCTAAAATGAAAAATATCCCTGATATTTTTAGTTTAAAAAATGCAATTATGAATCCTATTAATATTAAGCCAATACTTACACACCATAAGATCATCATCAAAGTACCTGCAGGCAGAATGCCTAGAACTATGTCTGAAGAATATGCATCATTCCATGTATCAGGATAAAAGAATAGACCACCAGTGGAACTAAATTTGAAGAAAGTAAAACCGTCATTGCCTAATAAACCTCCAAATTTAAAGTCGAAGAATCTACCTTGTAGATCAATAGTATATACAGGAGGAGTTCCTGCGTTGGCTATATAAAGTATTGAAACTGGTACTACTAAGAGTGAGAGTGCTGCAAAGATTATTACTATCGCTTTACCCAAATTGACTCACCATGAATATTTTAATCTAAGATAATTGTGATAAACTAATATTAAATCCTTTGTTTTTAGGAGTATTTTTACATATCATTACTTATTTTTTAGTTTTATTCTACGGGGCCCCGTTGAACAGCCTGGTACTGCTCTCTTAAGGTTCTTTTTTCCAGTAATAATAGATCTTTGGGTGAGATTCAGGATCATTTATTGAAGTGCTGAATGTGTGGCTATAATTTTACGTGTGTTTTCTTCTAATTCACTTTTTAAAACATCACTTTGTAATTTGTCTATTTCTACTACTACAATTGTAAATTCACAATTTGGGCAACATAAAATGGCAATGTCTTCACTTTTAATACTGTAGAAATGGATTATCGGTTTCTCCTCGCAATCACATTCAATACATTGATCACCCCAAATGTCTTGGATCAATCTTTCTTGTTGTTCTATAATTTCTGCCATCATTTTATCACTCAAAAATTACTTCGACAAAATTGGATTTAAGAACAAAAGAAATGACAAGAAAGCACAAAAAAACAATTATCAGTGGAAAAAAATATAAGAATTAGAACGGTCGATAATGTCGTCCATCTAAAATTTCTTTTTCAGCGTTATAATTTGGACCGGGAATGTTATTTTCTTTTAGCTCCTTAATCCAAGTCGTAAGAATTTTGTCCTCAGCAGAATCTAATCCTTTAATTTC
>JAEORJ010000100.1 GCA_016840945.1 Candidatus Gerdarchaeota archaeon | reverse complement strand
GATCAAATTTACGATGTGGTTTCAGAAGTAGTTGATCTTGTAGAATTGATGTATCGAACTTTAGGTTTTCAATATAAGATTTACCTTAGTACTAAACCAGAAAAATCCATTGGTAGTGAGGAAAATTGGTCTCAAGCAACTGAAGTATTACGACATGTATTGGATGATAAAGAGCTTCCCTATGAAATAAAAGAAGGCGAAGGTGCTTTTTATGGTCCAAAAATCGATTTTGACATAAAAGATTCACAAGATAGATTATGGCAATGTGGTACTATCCAACTTGATTTCAATTTACCTGAAAGATTTCAATTGAACTATGTAAATGCTGAGAATAATAATGAACGTGTAATAATGTTACATCGAGCAATTCTTGGTGGCATAGAACGATTCATCGCTATTCTTCTTGAACACTATGTAGGCAAATTACCACTTTGGCTAGCACCTATACAAGTCAAATTACTAAATATACGGCAAGAAAACTTGAGCTATCTAAAACAAATAGAACGATTATTACTGAAGAATGGTATACGAGTGAAAATTGATGATAGATCTGAAACCTTAGAAAAAAGGATAAAAGAAGCAATTATTCAGAAAGTGAATTATATTGTCATTATCGGTGATCGTGAAGTAGCTAACAAATGTATCTCAGTACGAAGAAGAGATAATAAAAAAATAAGCAATCTAGCTCTTTCTGATTTCGTTGAACTATTATTAGAAGAGATTAATCAAAAATCAATACCAGAGTACTAATCTCTTTTTTCTTTTTTTTTTAATTAACTACTTTAAATCTGTAGTAAATTTTAATTTACTAATTATAACTATACATTATCCATTAAGTTTGAGTGATATAAATGGAAGATTTATCAGTAGCGGCATTTCAAATGACAGTCGAAGCTGGCAAAAAGAAGCAAAACTTGGCAAAAATAAAAGATATTCTACATGAACATCATAGAAAGGATATTGATCTTTGGGTTTTTCCAGAACTTTTCACAACAGGTTTTTATTATGAAGATTTTCCTGTTTTAGCCGAAGAACTATCAAATAGTAACACTATTAGTAAATTACTAGAATTAAGCATCGAATTACATACTGGCTTTGCTGGCTCACTTTTAACTAAGACTGAAAAAAGTAAACATCAAAATATTGGTTTTATTATTTCACCTGATAAAGGACTAATCTACCATTATCAAAAAATACATTTGTGGGGCACTGAAAAGAACAATTTTGAAGCTGGTAAAGAAATTCCAAAACCTGTTATGTTCATGCAAAAAGCTAAAATCGGATTGGAAATATGTTATGATTTGCGCTTTCCTGAAATAGCAAGACATCTGACTATTAACGGGGCTGAAGTCTTGATTACAACTGCTGCTTGGCCAAGTGCAAGAACAGAACACTTCTCGATTTTATCAAGAGCAAGAGCAATAGAGAATACTTGCTTTCATATTGCAGTAAATAGAGCTGGTTCAGAAATGATTAATGGAAATTTGGTCACTTATTCAGGAGCATCTTGTATAGTTGATCCTATGGGTGTTGTATTAACTGATGCTGGGAATAAGGAGAAGATAATTCAATCCAGATTGGAAAAAGAAAAATTAGTGAAAACTCGAGAATATATACCAGTTCTTAAAGATAAAAAGGTTTAACTGAAATTAGCTTATTTGGTAATTTCAATAAACACCTAACATTTCCTTGATGATTTTAGAAGCTGCAAAAGCAGTTATTCCTGAATAATCAAATTTAGGACTTAATTCAACAACATCAAAAGCATAAATTCTGATATCTTGTAATCCATGTATGAAGTCAATAATCTCTCGAGTAGTTAAACCTCCAGGTTCAGGGTTACCTACGCCAGGAGCAAAAGCAGGATCAAGAACATCTAAATCAATAGTAACATAGACTCCTTCAAGATATTTAGGAATCTGAGATTGAATTTGTTTAGCAATTGCTAATGCTCCTTTTGCTTGAAATTCTTTGGTGGTAATTGTTTTTATATTAATGCTATTTGCATAATCAATTTGCTTCTTTGTTGGGGAACGAATACCTACTTGGAATATATTTTCTGGTTCAATATTCGTTTCATCAATTATCCTTTTAACAACACAAGCATGGGAGTAGTTATTTCCATTATAATTATCATAGAGGTCGGGATGAGCATCAAGATAAATTAAACCAATTCTGGAATCTCTTATTTTTTTCAAAGAGGTAAATGTAAAGTAGGTTGTTAAATGGTCTCCTCCAAGAAAGAGGAATTTCATACCATATTTGTTGTACTTTCTAATTTGATTTAAAACAGCATTTTTTGCTTCATTTACAGGTAGTTCATTTATTTGGACATCACCTATATCATATATTTGCCACGTTTCTCTGAGATTCTTTCCAGTTTCAGTTAAAGAATTGTAGAGATCACCTGATGTAGCATGCCGAATGAATTCCGGTCCTTGTGTAGCTCCTTGTCGAAAAGAAGATGAAGCATCCCATGGCACTCCCAAAACACATAAATTAGCATAATTTATATTATCAGCACTTGAATTAAAAAATGGTTTACTAACTAAAAATTGCTGAGTCATTTTTTATCACTTAAGAAAGAATACTAACTTTGCTTTAATGTATTTTTGTTCAATCATATTTTTAACATATAAATAAACCAAAAGTGAGATTTCGTCACGTAAAAAATAGAAAAAAGTAGTGAAATAACTGAAAAAAAGTTAACAAAAAAAGGCAGAAACTATTTATTGTACTATTCCCTATGTTTAAATAGTTAGGAAGTCAATTATAATATAGAAACTGGAGAGGGAACGGTTAATATTTTGAATGGCTTTTGTAGTGCATGCTAGGAGTAATGCCGAATGACGTTAGGAAGGCTTGAAAAAAAGCCCACTGAAGAAGCAGACATTGCTTATTACAAGCAGCTTCTTAGAAGGACTCCAGAAAAACATGCCTTATTGGATTTCCTAGCGGATGCTTTATATCGACAAGCTGAATATCAAGAGGCAATTCATTGTTGGAAAAAGTTACTCCGAAAAATGACTATTTCCGATCCTCAGAGGATATTAATGAAAATTGCTCAAGCTTATGAAGCAATGGGTGAAATAGAGCATGCTTACTATTATTTTGGTGAAGCAAAAAATAGTGCTCCAGATTCATTAGATGCTATTGGCAAATTTGGACAAATGGCTTATATCCTAGAAAATTACGAAGATGCTCTAGAAAGCTTTGATATCATAACTGATAAAGAACCATTTAATGAAATAGCATGGCATAATTTAGCTTTAACTTATTACAATTTAGGTTTTCATGATGAAGCTATGGAAGCATTAGAAGTTTCAGCTTCACTAGATGAGGATAGTGCTGATACTTGGTATGTGTTAGCAACCATCTACTCAGAAAATTATCGATTAGATGAAGCTTTATTTGCATTAGAAAAAGCTCTAACAATAGATCCAACCTTACGTGAAAGTGCAAAATCTGAACAATCATTTTATTCATTGTTAGATTTATCATTATTTAAAATGCTATTATTTTATTAAATTCAAACATAATTGATATTAAGTTCTTTAATAAAAATAAAATGGGGAAATTTTCCCCGAAAAATTCCATTATTGATTTTATGGTAACATTGTTTGCCACCAGAAACCGCCTAAAACGGTTAATGCAAGGATGACATAAATTATGATACCTAATAGAGGTACAATGCACACTGCTAACCATCCAAGTATACGTCCAGTTCTACCGCTAGATTCACCAGCTGTACCTTTAGCCATATAACCTGTAATAATTGCTATAATTGGTCCAATGCAAGGTAGAATTTGAACACAACCCAATATGCCCATAATCAATGAAATAGTGCCCATTGATGTGTCTTGTGGATTATTCATATTTTTTGTAACTCCAAACTATTTAAGACGTTGTAATAACATATTTGAAATTAATAAATATTTTTCAACTGGATAATTTCATTAAAAGTTAAATTAAAATTTAATATTTAATTAAAATAAAACTGACAAACAAGTTAATGCTCCATCACATTTAGAGAATTCTAAGGTTTCAATAATCATAATCTCAAAACCTGCATCTTTTAGTAATTGATGTGTTTTAGGATAATTTCTTGGTACTAAAGTTACTCCATTAATTGTTAAAGTGTTAGCAGCATACGATTCTGTTCTCGGAACTAATATCTTGGTGAAATCTTTCAATAGAGGGTGTTCAGCAAAATGATGAGAAGTAATAATGGTGTTCTTCCCAAGATAGGTAACATAGCTTTTAAGATGCATAATATCTGGTGCTTCAAAAATCTCAATTTTAACATTTAATGTATCTAATAATTGTTTTATACCTATACTATTTGTTCTTTGAGTTTGTCCACAAATTAATTTATTTTCAAGATGGATCACATCTCCACCTTCAATTGTTGCTGGTGCTTTTGTAATTGTTAATTCTAGGTATTGTTTTAAAAATTCAACTACTGCAGTTTCCTCCCCTCTACGGCTTTCAACTGCCATGCGACCTACTAATGCTTTCTTGTCATGGACAATGACAGTATCTTCAACAAAGCAAGCATCTGGGAGATTATCATCTCGAGGTAAAACAATAACTTCTAATCCAAGTTCCGTTAAAGCATTGCGATAATATTGGTGTTGCCTTCGAGCATCACCTATGTTAATATATTTCTTTAAAGGATGATCAGAAAGGCATTGGTCGTATCGTAAACCAGGTTCCCTTGTTAAAGCGCGTTTATAATTCATAGGTGTATTATATCCTTTAAGCTCAAAAATGTTACTAGAAAAAATTAGCAAAGAAAAAAAGTATAAAATGAAGAAATAATCTCTAAAAGATTATTTCTTTAATGTTAATAACCACTCGAGAAGATTTAGGACTTTAATTTTTGGTTCTGGTTCTTTATCGAAATCAAAATCTGGGTCATCATAATCAACTTCATCTCGAGCAATGGTCATCGCTCCTTTCTCAAGGGTAAATTCACAAGTAGGACAGAATGTTAGGATTATTTGCGCTCCTGCAGCTTCTGCTTCTCTATATCGTTTCTTAGATACTTCAATGGCAATCTCTGGGTAGGACATAAGCATACCTGAACCTGCTCCACAGCAATGGCTGTCCAATCCATGATTCTCCATTTCAACGAATGTAACGTTTTTAATGCTCTTGATGATCTCTCGAGGTTCATCAATGATGCCACCAAATCGACCAAGATGGCAAGGATCATGCCAGGTTACAGTAACTTTTTCTTTGCTTTCGAATTTTAATTTCCCAGCTTTTACCATTTGATATAATTTGGTTATGAAGTGGATGGGTTTAAGTTTCAATTCTTCTTCGTAATCGTCTCTGTATGTTCTAAAACAAGTTGGGCAACCTGTGACTAATTCTTCAGCTTTAGTGTCATTAAGCACCTTGACAACAGCTTTCCTTTGTTCTTTGAAATCTTCTTTATGACCAGAATCCCAGAGAAGGTTTAAACAGCATGGTTCTTTTTCACCTAAGTATTGGACATCACCAATTAATTTAGCCATTAAAACTAAAGTTTCGGGATGGTTGATAGAATAGGTGCATCCACCATAAAGGAGTGTTTTACTTTTAGGATTTGATTTGATCTCTGGTATATCACGCACTTCGGGAAGTTTCTTGTAAGGATTGCCATATTTCTCAATGGATTCAACACCACTTTCGAGATACTTATCAGTCATACCAGCATCTACGAGGTCTGATTTGAAATCTCGGAAAATCTTGGTGTTATCTAAAGCACAATTCTTTTCACAATAACCACACAATAAGCAAGTATTTGCTAGTTTCAATATTTCTTCATCAACTTCTAAGGTGCCTTCTATAATACCTCTAGCAACAAGATTTCTACCTCGAGAGGAGTAGGTTTCTAAGCGAGTGACCTCATACACTGGGCATTTTTGGGTACAAAAACCACAGCGTGTTCGATTACAAGTATAAATCTCATCTTTATGATTCTTAGTTTTCTCTAAATCCATTTTTTAATCACTCCTCATAACCAAACATATTAACTGGAAACTTCTTCCCGGGATTAAGAATGCCATTAGGATCAAAGACTTTCTTTATTCCGAACATATAATCGTATGATTCTTGATGTTCTAACTCACCAATCCATGGAGTTTTAAATTCTGAATCGCCAATATAACTAGCACTTGATCCTTCAAGCATAACAGCGACCTCACTCATTTCGCGAACATAGCTATAGAATCCTTTGACATTTTCAGGGTCTTTGTCATCAACAAAAACTGCAAAACTGATGCTTGGGCTTAATCTATTAGGTCGTTCGTGATAAACACACATACCTAAAATATCCTGGTTATACTTCTTGGCAATCTCTAAGAATTTCTCATAAGCTTCTTCGATTTTACCAATGGGTATGCTACCATCTGAAGCACCAAATTTCTTCTCCCTTTGTGAGTCAGGCCATTTTTGTTTGAAGGGGGTGAAGTTAACAGTGTATTTTGAAGCCCACCAACCATCGGTGATTTCGACTTCTTTAACGAGCTGACCTCCATGACGTTCACAGATTTCCAAAGCATAATCACGAGAGAATTTGACTACCTTATCAGTCTCTTCAGCGCTAGCAAAAGAAATGCCAAGTAATGCTTCTGCCCAATCAGGGACATCTGGCTCATGACCATGTTTTTCACGATAGGAATGAGTATAGAATTTCAAACGTTGCTTGCAATTAATATGAGCTGACTCTAAGGCTAATCCTGCATGGATAATATCTCGAATAGCATGCATGGATGAATCCAAAGAGGGGAATACTACCATATCAACCATTCTGGTCTTTTGTATTGGAATAACTTTCAAAGTAGCTTCTACAACAATACCAAGGGTTCCTTCCGAGCCAACAAGAAGCCAGTTTAATTGATAACCAGAGTCAGAGCAGAGAGCTTTTCTGCGACCAACACGGACGATTTTACCCTCACCGGTAATAATAACAGCATTTGATAAATGGTCAACCATACGACCATGTCTAATACCAAAAGTCGAATCATTATTGCAAGCAATAGATGAACCAACGGTAGTGGCTTTTTTACTCTCAGGTTCATGTGGGAGGTATAAACCATGATTCTTTAATGCTTGATTAAGATCCCAAAGAGTAATGCCTGCTTGAGTTGTTACCATCATGTTATCTTCATCAATTTCAATTACCTTGTTCATCCCTTTGGTTTCAAAAGCTATCCCACCATAAATTGCAACCGCTCCACCACCCATACCAGTTAATCCCCCCATAGCAATAACTGGTATGCGATATTTATTAGCAATTTCAACGATTTTAGCTGCTTGTTCAGTCGTTCTCGGTCGAACAACCACATCAGGAAGTTGAGTGTTCGTATCGTCTCGAGGTGACCAATCACGAGAATAAGCCATCCGATGAACTTCTTCATCAAAAATGATGTCTTTCCCAACAGCATCTTTGAGCTCCTGAATAATTTCAGGAGTGATTTTACCAAATTTCATTACTATCTACCAAGAAGAATTTTTTAACTTTGTTTAGTTTACGTTTTCTTCATTTAAAATTAACTATAAATTCCTTACATATGAAAACAAGGAAACTCAAAAATTTTTTAGAAATCAAAAATATTATAGAATAGAAAAACAATTAGAATATTGAAGAAAATTTACACTAGGGAGAAATAATGAAGAAAAAAAAGGGATTGAAAAAATTATCATTAATTGTATACTTATTTATTTTAACATCAACTATTTTTACTCCAACTATCACAAAAGCACCAATTATTCCATTATTTTCAATTGATATTTTAAGCCCTCATACTGGCACCACAAGGAATACCTTTTCTGAATATATGTTGGAAAGGTTACCATTAATTGGTATAGAGGTAGATACTTTTGATGTAACTGGTTGGGCTCAAATTTCGCCAAGAACTTGGGGTTACCCTGGGCCTTATCCAATCCCTCCCTATGATCAAGGCGGGTATGATATATTATTTGTTGGATGGTCCTGGGATTTTGATTTTGACCCAACAGGTTTGTATGATACCGCAGGTATCACTCCATATGGTGATAATTTTATGCAATATTCTAATCCAGAGATGGATTTGCTTATTGATGAATTAAATAATGAGTATATTCCTGATGATATTGCTGCTACTTTAATAGATATTCAAGAACTTCTATACGAGGATTTACCTGACATTTGCTTAATATATCCACTTTCTTGTTACCCTGTGGATGTGAATTTCGATCAGAATTCCTGGATTGGAGTACTTTGGGCAGGAGCGTACCAATCAATGGAGAACTGGACTATTTCAGGACAAACCATCTTTACATATGCCACACCAGCTGAATTTGAAGATTTCTTCATTTACACCTATGAATCAGTTTACGATGCCCAATGGTTGGAACAAATATATCCTGGATTGTTAGAAAGGAGCCAAGAAAAGAATCGAGGTTTTAGTCCTAAACTTATTAAAAGCTATACAACAACAGATGGTTTAAGTTATAATATTCAATTGTTAGATAATATCACTTGGGCTGATGGTATTCCTTTAACGACTGATGATGTGATTTTTAGCTATCAGTCCGTAATCTCTCCTTCAACTACTAATGTATATCGTTATGAAGATTATATAACGAATGAATCAGTAACTAAAATCAGCGATAATGAATTTACAATTACATTTAATAAAACCTATATTTATATTGAGAAACTTCTAAGCATCCCAATTATCCCAAAGCATATTTGGGAATCTTATTATCCTGATCAATTTGAATCACAAGCTAACTATTGGGCGATAAATGATCCAAGTAAAATTTTTGGCGCTGGAGCTTACGTTCTTGATTATTATAATTATACAACAGATATTATCCAGCTAAAAGAAAATGCAAATTATACATCATGGTCGAATATTAACCCATATTTTGATAAAATAAAATTTCAATTTTATTCAAGTAAGGAGTATGCTCTCTCAGCTCTCGCCTCTGGCGCAGTTGACATGGTTGACGCACAATACAGTCCACAACTAGATGAAATTCCAGCAGGAACCAAATATGAGTTAGTAGACGATCCAGGAACTCAAGTTATTGCTATAAATTGTAAACATCCAATACTTGGAACAGGGGAGCTTTGTCCTATTGCTGGACAGGAATCAGCCAAACATATACGTCAAGCTATAAGCCATATAGCTCCTAGAGATGTGTTTATAGACGAACTATATAATGGATTGGCTAAACCAGGTATAACACAAGTACCACCATTAGCTTTTGGTTTTGATGAAGATTTAAGTCCATATAATTATTCAGTAGAGGCAGCTCTATTGCATATGCAAGCAGCTGGATACGAAATTACTGTTCTATATCATGTAACAACGATAGGATATACAATACCAGTTATATTATTGTTAATAGGATTGGTTGGTGGGTGCCAGGTAATTAATTTAAAGAGAAAAAATTAATATTTAAATTGATTGTGGAGATATTATTAAGATGAAAAACCAAATTCAAAAGACAACCTTACTCATCCTTTTCATTTTAATTATATTACCTTTAGTTACACCTGTATCAAAAATAACTTCAAATGAAAATGATTCATTTTTTAATATTACAATAATCTATCCAAATTGTGGTGGACCCCCTTGTTTTCAATGGGTGCCCCCTTATGCTTATAATCTTGAACAAATTGGTATTGGAATTAATAATTTATATTCAACTCATTTAATTTATTATCTCGATCGGATTTATGGTTATCTAGGTCCTTACCCAATTCCTACTTATGATCAAGGTGGATATGATATCTTTGTCTTTTATACTGATAATGGTTTTGATTGGAATCCAACCTATTGGTTTAGTACTAGCAATTGGTTACCATATGGGTATAATGTTTATCAATACTCAAATCCAACATTTGATAGTTTAACTTTTGCATATGATCATACTCATAATTGGTCTGAAAAAATTAATTACGCAATAGCTATGCAAGAATTATTGTATAATGATTTGCCAATAATTCCTGTATATCATATTATGTCAGGTTGTTATGTTAGTAAAAACTTGTCTGGTTTTGATTTAGCTGCTTGGTATTTTGAAAAACAGCCAATTAATAATTGGCAGATGGCGGGAAAAGAGGATATTCATATTGGATCACGTTTTGATTTGTATTCATTTCCCTATACTTTGGATTATTTTGATGATTCATGTATTTTTACTCAAATTTACAATGGATTATTGATTCGTGATTATACCAATTATACTTTAATTCCTTATTTGGTAGATTCATATAGTACTGAAGATTTAACATGGACTTTTCATCTAAATCCCATCGCTAAATGGGCTGATGGTGAAAACCTTACAGCTGATGATATAGTATTTTCCTATAAATCTATGTTTTACCCTTTTCGAGACCCTTGGAGTACAAAATTCCAATATAATTTGCTCCCTTATCTTAATGAAACCTCGATAAAAAAAATCGATAATTATACTGTAGAATTCACTTTATTTGAGGAGTACTATTGCCCAGAAGAATTTTTCAGTTATCCAATTATTCCTAAACATATTTTCTTACCGATATCAGAAGGTGGTATAGGCCCTGAATATTCCGATTGGATGAATATAACAGCTGAATGGTTCGAAACTGCTCCTGAGAACCTATTTGGTTCTGGACCCTATAAAGTTCAATCATATAATTCAACTTCAAATATTATTGAAATGGTAAAAAATCCTTATTTTGAAAGCATATTACCATTTGATGCCCCTTTTCATGATAAAATTTACTTTCATTATTATGATAGCACTTCAACTATGGTCTTGGCAATGAATCAATCAATAATTGATTTTATTGATAGTAGAATTTTACCAACATGGGAAGAATATACTAATGACACAATATTAGGCGCCAATTTACTAAAATTTCCAACAGATAGTACAGTTGTTATAGGTATCAATAATCTTCATCCAATTTTAGGAACAGGCGAGTTGTGTCCAATAGCTGGTCTCGAATCAGCTTATCATGTCAGGAAAGCACTAAGCTATATGCTAAATCGAACTAATATTATAAATACTGATTGGCGAATTCAAGGTTATGGTTTATCTGGAGCATCGGTTATGAGCCCATTAGGTATTGGGTATAATTCACAATTGGTGCCAGATGAATATTCATTAGAACAAGCAAAACATGAAATGATTTTAGCTGGTTACGAATTCAAAGATATCGGGAGTACAAGTGTTGTTGGTTTATCTATAATCTTGATATTATCAATTCTTGGATTTCTGGGATCAATTATAATCCTAAGAAAAAGATAATTACTTATCATTATCTTTCCAAGAAAAAGAATATCCTCTAAAATCATCAGGTTTGATGTCAACTTTAGTATCTTCTTCATCTACTTCTATTTCTTCTTTCCGCTTATCAGTGGTTGAAGTATCAGTTCTTACAATATTTCGCTCTGCTAATTGTTCTAGTTCTGATATTCTGTCTTCATCTGTAATTCTAGTTTTTCTTCTAACTATGAATACAATTGCTAGTATAATTGCAACTCCTATACCCAAAACTGGAAATATCCATGCTAAATATGTTAGACCATTATTATCTGGTGTGGTTTCTATTGGAGTAGTAGATGGTGGTGGAGTGTAATAGCTAATAGTAACAGTATAATCCCCGCTTCCTTGATAATTTGTTATTCTAATATACCAATATCCTATTGTTGAAATGTAAATAACTACTGATTCCATGGAAGTGTAATTTAAACCAGCACCAGCAATCTGTTTATCTGGTCTATAAATTCTAATATCAAAATCTGTGCCAACTGGACCTTGCATTTCAAATAATCTTTCAAAATTTCCTCCCATATAAAAAACATAAAAATCATCTACATCTGTCTCATTCAAACTACCAGTAAAAGTAGTTGATGTTAAAGTCATAGCTGTTTCAAAAGTATCTCCAGCATCTTCATTTGTTCCAGCATCATTAATAGTTACCAACTCATTTACTATTGGATACTGAACACCAGATGTTGTACAAATAGAAATAGTTGCACTAATAAGAATTATACTTGAAAGAATAATTAAACTGTTAAATGATTTTGTCTCTCTCATTAATATCCAACTTGCTTTGATATTAACTAAATAATATTTGGAAAAATACCTAATAAAAGCTTTTCATTTAAAATTCTACTTGAAATTCTTTTACCAAAAAGATAAAAGCTTTAGTAAATGATATTTGTATTGAAAAAAATGCCTGATGCTAGTTATAATAATAAATCAATAAATGATGATTTTCTTGCAGATTATAAAAAAATAATAAGCAGCATAAAAACTAAAATTCCCAGTGCAACTGATGAATTGTTATATTATATAATAAAAGAAGAATTGCTTCGGAAATTTATAAAGGATAAAGAACTTACAATAGAAGATATTATATTTATTCCTGATGAAATTAGAGGAAGCAAATTATATAACCAAATTTTCTCAGAATATTCCAATGAAATTAAATTTGATTTTCTTGATAGATATCAGTATAAGTTCTCCTTAGAAATTTCTAATAAAAATGTCATTACACCATTAATCTTTTCTACAATTTATGAAAACTCAATGTTGGTTTCATTTAAGCAGCAAAGCGGATCTTATTATACATCAGATGAAGAAGTAGGTTTTATGTGTAGAGAAGCATTATTTCAGTTTCTCCTTGAAAATACTACCATAAATTATAATTCGATTTATACTCTAATTTGGGATTTAGATGATTTATTAATTAAAAAAGAAAATATTTTGCCACTAAAAGATGCTAAAGAGATTTTAAATCTGTTACAGAATATCAGAATTTTAGATCCTGCAGCAGGAACAGGTGCTTTCTTAATTGGTATGGTTGAGAAATTATTTCTTCTGAGACAATATCTTAATGAAATAATTAAGAAACCTCAAGTTAACAAAAAAATACTCATACAAGAAATTTGCTTTAATAATATATTTGGTATGGATATTAATCCGGAAGCATTAGAGATATGCAAACTCATTTTATTCCTTCAGTTATTGAATTTAGAAAAAGATGAGCAAATTAACATATCAAATTCAAAATACAATCTAATCTTAATGGATTCAATATTAGAAGATCCGCTCAATAGATTAAAAATATCTAAATTTGACATCATTATCAGTAATCCGCCTTTTATTAGACAAGAGCAGCTTGGCAATATTAGTAAAGATTCTGTTTCTGTAAAACAAAATTACAAACAAGCATTTCTAACAAATTTGAAAGTATTAAATAAAGAATTAATTCCTTTCCAAGTGAATATGAAAAGTGATTTGTATATCTATTTCTTTGTTATGTCATTAAAGAATTTGAAGGAACAAGGTATAATCTGTTTTATCACTTCAAATTCTTGGTTGGATGTAAAATACGGAATGAAATTTCAAGAATTTCTTCTTAAAAATTACCATCTAAAAGTAATATATTCCTTAAAAGAGGATAAATCATTTCGAGCAGCAGTAAATACTGCTATAACCATTATAACAAATCCAATTAAAGGAGATGATTTATCACAAAAGCAAACGCATTTTGTATCCTTCAAACAGCCATATAACAATGAAATCTTAGTAAAAATTAGGCATTTTATTGAAAACTCATTTTCTTTTCTAATAAATGATTATCTTACAGTGATAACAAAAACTCAAATGGAGTTAATTGATATTGGTTCTCGAGATGGGAAATATTATGGTGAAAAATGGGGTTCAATATTTTTGCGTGCACCAGATATCTTTCAAACCATTCTTTTGAAGTGCTCTGATAAATTATGCTTATTAAGTGATTTGGGAAAAATTCGATATCCAATAAAAACTGGAATAAATGATTTTTTTATTTTAGATTCTGAAAAAATAAAACAATATGATATTGAAAATGAGTTTCTAATCCCATTATTGAAAAGTCCTAAAAAAATCACCCATATACCAATAACTGATGATTCTCTCAAGAGTAAATTATTTCTCTGCAATCTAACTTTAGAGGAATTACAAAAACAAAACAAAGTTGGGGCATTAAAATATATCAAATGGGGTTCAGAACAAAAAAACATGGTAAAACAACAAATTAGCAAAATTGCTTATTGGCCTGAAGTTCCTTCTGTTCAAAAAAATAAACCAGCTTGGTATTCTATTACTAAACCACTTTTCTCTGATATTTTTTGTAACCGATTTTTTGATAGACGATTTTTCTTTAGTTACCCTGAAGAACCAATTATTGAAGATCAAACATTTTACGGTTTGATATTGAAGGATTCTTTAAAAAAGAAGAAAGAGCTTATTTTGGCTTTGTTAAATTCAACATTATCCTTTTTCTTCCTCGAAATATTTGGTAGATCAAATCTTGGAAAAGGAGCTTTACAATTCGCATTATTTGATTATGATAGGTTGTTTGTGATAAATCCTGAAGTGATACCAAATGAACTAGAACATCAAATTCTTGATAGATTTAATCATATTAAGAAACGTGAAATTTATTCAATATTCAAGGAATTTATACATAATGATAGAGTGATTTTTGATAAGATTATTTTTGATTGGTTAGGGATAACAGATGATGAAACAGAGATTATCTATGAATCTTTGAAAGAATTGGTTACTTCTCGTTTGGTCAAATCGGGTCAAAAAATTAGTTGAGAATGTTTATTCTAAAATCTCTTTTGCCAAATAATAATGACCCATTATGGTGTATTCTAATGTTAATGTGCTAATCCTTTCATCGTTTCCATGGATTCTATCTATTAATTCTACAAAATCTGTGCTGGGGTCCATAATAGCAAATCCACATGCTTCTACATTTCGCTCTCTTAAAAATCTAAGATCTGTTGCTCCTGGATAGATAAGTGGTATAAAATCTGCGTTTGGTATAATTTTCTTTAAGGAAATTTTCATTTTTGCACATAATTCACTTTTAACGTTTGTTATGTTACCAAAAGAAACTATACCTTCTTCTTTTAAGATTTCAATAGTGGCTTCATTAAATAATCTCTTGCCAAGAGCTTTCTTTATATGTTTTATAATATAATTATAATCTTGCCCCGGAAGAGTTCGGATATCTATATCTACATTAGCTTTTGCTGCTATTGTATTAGCTTTAGTTCCACCAGAAATGATATTTGGTGAAATAGTCATTTGTGTGAGACTGTGAATTGAACGAGCCATTTCAAGATTATTTTTTGAAAGTAATTTTAAAACATAAGGTAGGAATATTTTTCGTGAGATAAAGAATCGAATTATTGGATTATAACCAAAACCAAGAAGCAATCTCTTCAAGTATTTAGTGGTGATAGGAGGTCGATACTTTGATAATCTATAAGCTGCTTCTGAAGCTTTAACTACAGCATTTTCAGTTTTATATGGCACAGAACCATGACTCGGGATACCTGTAAAAGTGATGCGATACCAACTTGCACCTTTTTCACCAATCATAAAACCAAATTTATTTGCTGAAAGGTTAACACCTCCCATCTCAGATACTGCATAATCAGTTTTTATCTTCTCAGGATGATTTTCTAACAGCCATTCAGTACCATACTTTCCACCCATTTCTTCATCTGAAACAATAAGGAGTATCAAGTCACCTTTTGGTTGGAATCCTTCTTCATGTAATAATGTAAAAGCTTGGATTTGAGCAACAACAATAAACAACATATCTATACTTCCTCTTCCCATTATGAATCCATCTTCAATTATTCCTGCAAAAGGATCTACTGACCAATCATCTGGATTTTCCACCGGAACAACATCTACATGTGATGGTCCAAACATTAATGATTTTCCTCCCCCTGTACCTTTTATTTTAGCTATAAGATTTCCTCTATTAGGGGTTGATTCTAAAATTTCACATGAAATACCTTTCTTCTTTAAAAATGATTCAATTGTGCGTATACTTTTCATCTCATTTCCTGGTGGATTGACGCATTTATTCTTGATTAGTTCTTGTAATAGCTTAATTGATTCATTATATAATTCATTGTCATTCATTTAAGTACCTTCAAAGATATTATGTTAATAATATTTTAAGTATAACCAACAGAAACAATTGATCCAATCTTTCTAATTACTGTAAATGTCTCTGGTTTCCAGATATATGGCTTGTGTTCCTTTGCTTTAAAGCTATAAAATTCTTCGGTGGTTTTTCCAGAAACTCTATGAATAATGAATAATTCATGAATACCGCCAGAAACTGAATATAGCCCTTTTTCTAATTCTGTTCTCCTTAATAGTATAATTGGTAGTTTAATATTAATCCAATCTTCAGGCGGGAAAAAACTTGCAATTAGCTCTAATTCTGTTTTTCTAAATTTATGTAACCTATTTTTTTTAGTATTGACAGATGGAGAATCCTCTTGCATTAATTGAGCAAGAGTTTTTTGATTTGCAGGTAAATGCTCATTCATTTTTTCAATATCAAGTTTGAGCATCATATCAATGATTTTTTCAGACATTTCAAAGGAATAATCATTAATTCAATCATTAAATCTTTTGTAAAATGTGTTTTTTACATCAAGAAATAGCTAATTTTCATATTCCACATTATTAGAAAATAAAGCATTAGATTTTAAATTTACCATGGAGAGTATAACCTAAATTAAACACTCACTTTAAATAAGGGAAATGGTACCATGCCAAAACAAACATTTGATCCAAAATTACCAGCAGGCTTCAATTATTCAGTAAAAAATGGTGAAATGATATTAAATTTCTATTGTGATTGCTGTAATAAAGAAGTCAAGGTTTCGAAAATAATTGAAGGTAAACAAGATCATTATCAGTCAATATTCGATAGCTTAAAACATGACATGGATGGTAGCTTTTATCGATGTAATGATTGCGGTTTTCTTATTTGTGAAGATTGCTGGAACAAACGAGAGCAAAAATGCAAGAATTGTCCAATATGTGTTTTAGCACATTAATTCTTCATTTTTCTCAAATATTTTTATTAATTATTGCTTTCTTGATTAAAGAGTAAATCTGTTGATAGGTTGGAATTCATGTGTCTAAATTATTTTCTAGTTTAAGTATTAAGAATTTAACATTAAAAAATCGATTAATTAGATCTGCAACAACATCTTACTGGTCTGATGAAAATGGTCTTCTACGAAAGCCTATTTTTGATTATTATGAAAAGCTATCTAAAGGTGGGCTTGGGCTTATAATCAAAGGCCATTCTTATATTATGGAATCTGGAAAAGCTCATACAGGGCAATCAGGTTTAACAAATGATGAACATGTTAAATCAATGAAAAAGCTAACAGATTTGGTTCATTCAAATGACGTTCCAATAATTGCTCAATTAAATCATGCAGGTTTGAGTGCTAGAGCAGACAGAATGACTGCTTCAAATTATAAAACCGAAAATTGGACAGCACGAGAAGCAACAATTAATGATATTGAACATGTTATTGAGAGTTTTGCTAATTCAGCTGAATTAGCTTTACAAGCTGGTTTTGATGGTGTTCAAATACATGGAGCTCACGGTTATTTAATCAGCCAATTTCTTTCAGATAAAGTTAATAAAAGAGAGGACAAATATGGCGGGACATTAAGAAATAGAGCACAATTATTATTTGATGTTTATTCTGCTATTCGGAAGAAAATTGGGCATTCTAATATTGTTGGCATAAAGCTAAATTGTGATGATTTTGTTCCTGAAGGTGGTTTACAAGTTAAAGACTCTGTTCTTATTACTAATTGGTTAGATGAAATGGGAATAGATTTCATAGAAATTTCTGGTGGAGGTATAGAACAAGATCGTACTATTACTCGTAAAACTCGAGGTAAACCTAACAAATCATCTCCCTACTATGAAGCTAATTTTGCTGGTCACGCTGAAATCATTAGAAAAGCTATCACTACAGTTCCATTAGCGCTTGTTGATGGTTTTAGAACTAAAAAAGCAATGGAATCAATATTAGATAATAATATTGTTGATTTGATTTCAATGAGTAAACCACTGATTATTGAACCCGATTTCCCAAATAGGCTAAAAGAAGGACAAGAAAAATCAGCTTGCATTGATTGTCGGAAATGTCTATCCGATGAAAGATTTGGTAAGATGATGTTAGAATGTGCTGAGTTAACTAAGTAAAAATAACAATCTTGAAATTGTTATTTTTAGCTTGAAAGTTCAGTAATAATAGCATTAAATGCTTTTATCCATATTTTTTCTTCTTTGACTGTTCTAGCAGTAAAAGCAACACCCATGAATGTTGTAGCAATAGCTATTATTAATAGGATCATATATGCCCCATTACCCCAAAGATTGTCTCCTAAAGATGAAGCTTTTGCCAAATAGTAAATTGAAACGACATAGCAAGTGATCATGGTTGCCAATATTAAATAAGTTGCTAGGAGAAAGCCCAAGTATTTCTTAGGTGTTATGCAGTTCAATCTCTTTTGTTCAATTTCTTCTCCTGTATCATTTTTGTTTTTTGGTAAAGGTCCTAAATGTTCATCCATTGCATGAATATACTCATGAAGTAATTTGAATCTTCTATAACTTGTGAATGGAATTCCTATTATAGTTAATGAAATGAATAAATTCCCTATTGCAGAATTTTTTGGTGATGGAACAGATTTTGGAATCGGTAAATCAGCTAATTGATTTAATCCTAAAAAGCAATAGAAATAATAGAATGGTTCCCAAATTGTTGCAGTGACAATAAATAGTATGAGATGTAATTTAGTATTAATTTGAGTAACAACTGTTTTTTTCACATTCAATATATACCAAACTCCATTTTTTATTATTAAATGATTAAACTGATTGTTGATTATTTATTATGATTTATAATTATATCGTGCAATTATTTCCTAAAATACCTCATAAATTATTTTTTTATAGTAGTTAGATTATAAAAATTAAAGCGATAAGAATAAAAAACACAATCTAGAAACTATATACATTAACTAAAAGGTAATTCGATTTGAACGATGATAATGCTAAGCGATCTAAAAGAAACAATAAAAAAACAAAAGATATTAGACAGTTAGAAGCAGAAGAAAAATTTTACAAAAGGAATTTTTATCTCTTTGAGATAAGCTATATCATATTAGCAGTTCCAATATTTATCTTATCGTTAGCGTCAATTCCATTATCTCTATATTATAGCATTAAGCAGAATTTCTATTTATGGCCTATAGTATTAGTTGCTACCTTAATCGTTTTTGTTCAAATATTAGCTACACAATATTTTGTAAAGAAGTTTTATTTAGAGCCTTATGATTTGACTTTTGGACAATATCTAAGAATGAGATATGAAGAGCGATATGCTGCTAAAGAGGAAGTAAGAGAAATTAAAACATGGTATGATAACATAGATGAGTTCATTGTTAAAATAAAAACGACTCAACGTGAACAAACCAAAAGAATTTATGCTTTAAATTACGAGCATTTTAATCAATCAGCTGAGTGAAGCTAGCTTTTTTAGATAAATCCTTTTCTCATAATCTCAACCATTTTTGAATTTGCTTCTAGCCAATCATTAGTAGCTGCATCAAATATCCGTTCAGCATTTTTATTAGCTTCATCTATAATGGTTTGAGGATCTGTTATTAAGAATTGACCATTACTCAGTATTTGCTTCCCTCTAATAATTACATTATCAACCTCAAAACCTGTTGATGAGTAAACTAAATTTGGTATGTAATTTCTAAATGGTTTTTTAACAACAGGTGTTAAATTCAAATGCTTTAGGTTTATAGTAATAATATCAGCCTCTTTTCCTACTTCTAATGAACCAATTCTTTGCTCCAATCCTAAAGCTTTAGCTCCTTTGATAGTAGCTAATTGCAAAACTTCCCATGCAGGTAGAATAGTCGGATCATTCATAGTGATTTTTGTAGCTAAACTTATAGTTCGCATTTCACGAAACATATTATGCGTTCCAGGTCCTGGTGCTTGATCGGAACCTAACCCAATAATGCCTCCTATAGAGACAATATGCCCAACTGGAGGGATAATACCATCAATCATGCTAATAGAGCTTGGGCAACCGACTATTTTTGCGCCTCTTTTCACTAATGTTTCACGTTCCTGAGCAGTTGTATCGTGACAATGTGCTGCAATTAGATTTTTATCCAAGAGTTTTTCTCTATCCAATATTTTCACGGTTGAAGCTTCATCACCAAATCTTCCTTGTATTTGTAATCTCTCTCGACCACCTTGAGCCACATGCATATGCATATTTGTGTTAGTATTTACTGCTTCTTCATGGATACTATGAAGGAGCTCAAGGGAGATCATATCAAGTGCTTGTGGACCATACATTGGTGTTACTAATTGATTAGTGTTGAATTTTGAAAAAAGCTCTCTAGCTTGTTTGAATGCTTTTTCACCTTTTGCTTCATCGAATTCATACAAGTCGGTTGGTTTTAAATGAGCTCTATTTGCATTAACTTCATTGATTGTTTCAGTTGCGACAACTCTAGTATGGTAAGGCAAATAGGTTTCATTAATTAGTGTAGCAACATTTGATGTGTATTCAGCAAAAGTAGTTGTGCCTGAGCGTAAACCTTCAAGAACTCCTAATTTTGATCCTAAAATAATATCTTCAACCGTAAGATGTTTTGTTAAAGGTCCTAATCCCTTATTCATCCATTCAATTTCTGGTAAATCTTGAGCACCACCACGCAATAAGGTTAGGCTGGAATGAATATGACAATTAATTAATCCCGGCATAGTGATATGATTAGAACCATCAATTATTGTGTCAGCTGATTTATAATCAAAATCCTTAGATTTCCCTATGAAGGATATTAACCCATCTTCGACAGCGATTAAACCATCATCAATAATTCCTAAATTATCGTTCAGAAAAGTAAGAAGATTAGTATTAGTTATCACAATATCAGTCATCAAATTCAACTCAAATAGCTATAAATAATAAAGAAAAAAGAATAGAAAAGATTTTTCTACAGATTATTTATTGATTATATTATCTTCTCGAGTTAAATTAAGTTCCTTAACAGCATAATCAATTATCTCATTAAAATTATTAATTCTAATTTGATCAATTTCTTCTTCCCAGGGATTTATGAAAAAGAAGAATTTGTAAAAAGCAGGTACTAAAACCAATAGCAACATTCCTAAAACGAAATTAAATTGTAATATAGCAGGTATTATGCGGCTGAAGAGTTTTTCTTGGTTTTCAGATAATGGTTTGTCTGTTATCTTTAAAACGACAGTTTCATCAAGGTTTAGTTGGTCATGAGTTTCAAAGTATAATTTTATATCTCGAGTAATTCTACTTCTCAATCCTAAAACCATTATTGTAGTGAAGAACGCAGTGAATTTTTCTTTTCCTTTCAAATAATATAGCAAAATAGTTGCAATTGGACCTGAAACTATTGCTCCGCCCCAAAAGCCCATGAATATTCCACCAAAAACTTGACCACCAATAGGGTCAACTAGTCCTGCGAATAATGCCCCAAAAATGGCTCCTAATAAAACACCTATCCAACCACCAAAAATTATTCTATAAATACTATCTTTTATATGGATAAAGAAATTAGCATAGGCTAAGGCTCCTGCAAGATGGCCTGCAAAACCACCACAAATAGCTCCATAAACAATAGCAAATTGTCCTGGATCTCCCCAGAAAATCGCAATTGTTATTGCTACTGAAACAGTAAAAACTGGTAAATTGAAAATTTTTGCTCCAAACAATTTTTCTTTTGGGTTCTTCCTTAATGAATCCATAGCTGAAACAAAAATGAAAAATGCTTCTAAAGACACTCCAACTACAATAATGACCCAATTATCATAATTAGCATTAAGACCAAATGTTTGATGCATGATTAACAACATACAAATCATTAATACTAACGTCGTAAAACTCACAACATCAACAATAAATGAATATGTTGACCATCGATATTCCTTTGTTAAAATATCAGTATTTACTTTAGTAGTTGTAGTACTCATTTTAATTCCCTAGAAATTGGATTCTCTTTCTCTTAAAATGTTTTTGATAACTATTTTAACTAGGTTTATTATTTACAAATCTATACCCGCTACTTCTTTAAGGAAATGATGATAATGCTCAACTGGCATCAAATTACCTGCTGCACGATCAACTACTTCATTTAAAGCTGGGTGAATATGCATACTTCTCATCAAAGGAATAATAGTTCCATCATCAGTGTACATCAAATTAATAATCTCTTGTATTAACACAGAAGCATGAGGACCAACGATATGAGCTCCTAAAATAGTCATGTTATCTTTGTTAACGATGATTTTAACAAAGAAATCTTCAACTTCCATAGCTAGTCCTTTTGCAGTGTTTTGATATCTTTGAAAACCAATTAGTATCTTCTCGAGGCCAAATTCTTTTATTGCTTCTTCCTCTTTCATGCCAACACTAGCAACTTCTGGATCAGTAAAGACTGCATGTGGTATTGCATGATAATCAGCCTTCAATTTTTGTTGTCTTATAGCGTTGTAATAAACTATCTGCGACTCATAATTAGCAACATGTTTTAAGAGAAATTTACCATTAGCATCACCAAAAGCCCAAATATTTTCTTTTGTTGTTTGTAAATAATCGTCTACAATTATCCAACCATTCTTATCGGTTTTCACATCACTTTTTTCAGGATGTAAGATATCGGAATTTGAACTTCTACCAGTAGCTATTAAAACTTCATCCACAGGTATTTCTAGTCTCTCTTTAGTTTTTCGTTCCTCAGCTATAATCAATTTCTTATTATCTTTGGCAGATTCCAATGCTTTAACTTCGTAATTTGTATAAAGGTTCATTCTCTTTGATAATTCTTTACTTGCCACATATGACACTTCTGGTTCTTCTTGTGGTAGAAATTGTGGATTTCTTCCAATAATTGTGACCTCTGATCCCATGGCAGTAAAAAAGTGACCATATTCTGCTGCGATAAACCCTCCACCAATTATCCCTATACTTTTTGGCAATTTGCTGATTCCTAAGATAGTATCACTTGTATGATATTTTACTTTATCAACTCCATTAATGGGTGGAATGTGTGGTTTTGAACCGGTGCATAAGAGAATCATTTTACCTTTGATTTTTTCTTTGCCAACTTTTAAGGTATAAGGAGCTATAAATTCAGCTTCCTCTTGATAGAAATCTAATTCATCAGTATGAGTTAATCCCTCTTTAATATTAGCCATATCATGACCGATTTTTTCTCTCATTCGATCCATAATAAACTTAAAATCAATATTCTTTAAATCAACATCTATACCAAAAATATTAGCTCGATTTATCATACTAATGATTTCAGCAGGATAAAGAAGTATTTTTGTTGGAATACAACCTTTAGTAAGGCATATCCCACCTGGTTCATCCTTATCAATTACAGCAATTTTTAATTCCGGACTGTTGTTTAAAACTGCACTCACAATGTTCATTGCAGAACCTGTACCAATAGCTATAATATCATATTCTTTCAAACTAAATCAACCAATTAACAAATAACATAAGAGCTATTAAGTCTATAGTATAAAAAATTAAGAGAGAAAATGGTAGTTATCGATCAATATCCCATTTTCCACATCGTGAACCCCAACGAGCTATTAGCTTATCATCTCTTTTTATTTCAACAATTTCACAAATATTAGAACAACCATCGCATTCAAAACCTGAAGTTTCAAATTTAATTTCTGGAATATTCCAACCAATAAAGCTACTCTCTCGAGGCCTTTTTGCGATTTCTTCCTTAGCTAATATCGCTGCACCTATTGCTCCCATAACATCAAAATGCTCTGGAATAATTACATCTTCATTTAGGAATTTTTTAAAGGCGTCTTTCATTCCTTGATTGGCTGCAACACCACCTTGGAACATAATTGGAGGAAGGATTTCCTTACCTTTACCTACATTGTTAAGATAATTTCTGGCGAGAGCTTCACATAGACCTTTAATGATGTCTTCGACAGGATGTCCAAGCTGTTGTTTATGGATCATGTCACTTTCAGCGAAAACCGTGCAACGACCAGCAATTGCTACAGCATTACATGCTTTTTGAGATAAACAACCAAACTGTTCAATAGGTATTTCTAATCGACTAGCCTGCATATCCAGAAATGAACCTGTTCCTGCTGCACAAACCGTATTCATAGCAAAGTCTACAGCTACACCATTTCGAATGATAATTATTTTACTGTCTTGTCCTCCTATTTCTATTACTGTTTGAACATTAGGGTTATAATGCAAAGCTGCTAGTGCGTGAGCAGTAATTTCATTTTTAACCACATCAGCACCAATTACCACCCCAGTTAAAGAGCGTGCACTACCTGTTGATCCAGCACCACTGATTTCTAGATCATGACCTAGCTTCTCTCGCATTATCGTAATACCTTTTTGAACGGACTTTATTGGTTTACCTTCTGTACGAATATAGACTGATTCTATAAGCTGCTTGTTATCATCAATTATTGCTAGATTTGTACTAATTGATCCAACATCAACACCCAAATAATATCTGCCACTACTTTCTAACACTTTTTCGCCATTACTTTCTATCATTTTTATTTCTCCTTTTTTCTAGTGCATATCTCCATTATTTTCTCTCATACGTGATAATAAATCAACAAAAGCTTCTAAACGTGTTTTAAATCCTGCTTCACCTGTTTGTTCATCAACTACAAGTGACATTACTGGCATATTATGCTCTTTGCTTACTTGTGGAAAAATACTTCGAGAAATAATCTCAGGCATGCAGGTAAACGGATATAAATGAACTATACCATCAAATCCTTCATGTTTATAGACAATAACATCGCCAATATTTTCTTGTGTCTCCCCACCACAACGATATTTCACATAATTTTGAGATGCATCGACAGAATGCTGATAATGCATTTTTTTGAAGGGATTTAGTTTATAACCGACATCGATATATCGCCTTAATGTTATTGGTGTATCAACTATCACACCTAATTCATTTAATTTCTTATGAACATCAAGATTTAGTGATGGTTCAAGCACAACATAGATTTCACCATTTACACAAACTTTCAGTGGATTCAAATCTTTATCATAATTGATATTTTTTTCAAAAAATTCAGGTAAATATCTTTGTAATTTTTTCATTTTTCTTATGGTATTTGCATCAACTATCATTTGATAAGCTTTATCTGCAACTTTTTCTGTTAACCCTTTTTCTGATTCTATAGCCCGATATTTGTACATTAGTTTATCCGTTAAATCAGTTAATCTATTAGAAACCCATGCAAATCTAAAAGCTCTAATAACATCAAAGAGGTTATTCCTAACAGATACTTCATTTTTCATAGTTTTTACACATTCTAATGGTGACATATAATTCAAAGTAATAAATTTAAAATCATAACCAAGGTCTTCAAGAATCAATTTTTGTACTGGCCAATAATAACCGAAACGACAATAAGCATTACAACCTCCCATACCAAGTTCTGTTGCACCACGTTCTAAACTTTCAATGAAAGTTCCCAAAGTAATCTTGAATGGTGTACAGATGAATTCTGGTGAATAAATTCTCCCTAATTCAGCAGTATGTTTACCCGGTTTATTAGGCATAATGATATCAGTACGACCTAATTCTCTTAACAATATTTTAAACACGTATTTCAGAGACCCGAAGTGTGGGAATGTAAATGGTATCTTTAATGTCCCTCCGTTTTAACATATCAATAAAAGCTTCAATTCTGGTTTTCATACCAGCTTCAGCTGTTAAGTCATCAACAACTAGTTGTAATAACTGAACTCCAGGTTGACGTCTTGCAAATCTGGATGCCATTTCTCCAGCAATTGAGTCCGGTCCACAACCAAAAACCATTATGTGTATGATTCCATCAATAGTTTTCTTCTCAAGAAAATACATTATTGCCCCAAGAATTTCTCGCTCATAATCAAAGTACATATTAAAGTCTAATTTTGCCATTTGTTCTTCGACTATCTCTCGAGGCATTTGTTCAGATGTTATTAAATCGACACCTGCTTCTTTCAACTTCTTTCTTATATCAAATGATGAATAGTCATCATTTATCACATAACTGTGAGCTACTAAAGCAATTTTTAGCGGTTTTTCACCAAGAATCAATTCAGGTTTATCATTAAGGTAAATTTCATTATTTTCCCATTTGTGTAAGGTATCTATATCAATAATTAGTTCTTTAGTGTGCTTTTTGTAAGCATTAATAGATTTTCGAATTGCTTTCAATATCTTAAATGGGTTCTTTGTGAAAATCAATCCCAATTTGTATGCTTTGCCAAGTAAATGACGAATTCCATGTTTAGCTTTTGCTTTCGAATAATATGGCATTAATATTGGTGGTAAATCAGGGAACATTGATCTTAGGACATCAGCTAATCCTAAAAATTTCGGACACCCTACATTGATTTTATGATGACTGCCAAATCTTGGGATAAAAAGAAAATCTACT
>JAEORJ010000099.1 GCA_016840945.1 Candidatus Gerdarchaeota archaeon | reverse complement strand
TAAATTCAACAACATCCTCCCATTTTGATATTCCACCAACACCTATAATCTGTGTTTTATCACCAAATTCAGAGAAGATATCATAAATGCATTTTACAGCAATAGGTTTGATTGCTGGTCCAGATAAACCGCCAAATTTGTTAGCTAAGATGGGTTTGCGAAATTTTATATCAATAGCCATTGCTCGTACGGTGTTGATAACAACAATGCCATCAGCACCACCTTCAATAGCAGCGTTAGCTGGTAATTTAAGGTCTGTCAGATTAGGTGATATTTTAACAAAAATTGGAACATTAACAGCTTTTTTTACTTTTTGAGTTATTTCTCTAACAAGTTCAGGATCTTGCCCAATAATTGCCCCGAATTTACCACCATGAGGGCATGAAACATTGAGCTCAAAAGCATCTGGTTTTCCATTAGCTAAAGTCTTAGCAACAGCAACAAATTCCTCAACATCTTTGCCAAAAATGCTGGCGATTATCGGTGCATTTGTACGTTTTTTTGTTTCAATTATTTCATGAACAAAATTTTCACAACCAGGATTTGGTAATCCCATAGCATTAATTAGGGAACCATTACCAAGCTCAACTACAGTGGGATTTGGATATCCTTCTTTTGGTTCTAAACCAATTGATTTTGTTGTAATTGCACCACAGCCAATTTCAGCTACCCGTACCATAATAGAAGCATTTACTCCAAGAACTCCGGAAGCTAAGATAAAAGGATTTTTTAGCTTGATGCCTGATAGATTTGTTTCAATCAATTAATCTTCTCCTAGACTGTAAGAGATTTATCATCTCAAAAAATTTTTGGGTGAAAAAAGGGAAATAAAATCAATTTTCTATTTATTACCCATCCAAACACAAAGATTATCGTATTGAGCTTCATCATTTGCAAAACTGATTAATCCTGTGTATCCACTAGAAATTTTATCATCTCTGATTTCTAATGATGGGATTGGATTATTGTCAATGTAAATAGATATTAAATTTCCATCTGTGATTACCCGCCAAGTATACCATCGTTCTTTTTCTCTTACCCATTTTACTTCATCAATTTTAGTCCAATGATAACCATTTTCATCTTCTTCTACATAATGAATGGTAAGCATTTCTGGGAAAATTATATCATCTTCAGTTACCCAATTAAAAATACTTTCTTCACCCTCATGAGGACCATTCCTAGGACTTGGGTGTTCTTCAGTATACCATATTATATAAAATCTAGAATATTCACTAGTGTTATTATAACGAACAATTATACCATTAGCATCATCATCATAAGTACGCAAATCACAGGAAATATTGGCATTTGTTAAATTCATTAATGGATCATTTAGAGTGACAAATTGACAGTTATTATTTTTTGTTTGCCAATAGTGATTACCATACAATTCTTCAATAATCCATTCTATTGGTACTTCAGTTAAGCCAGAATAATGTTCAAAGAGGGTTACTAAGTTCCAATTAGGGGATGTTTCATTTTCTTCAAATCCTTCAAAATAATAGAGGTCATAATTGCTATATTGAGCTGGAATTTTGATTTCTATTGTTTTTGCTAGTGATTTGTATAAAAATCTGATTCGGACTAAATCTGGATATTGCAATTCACTCGATGTACCATTCACCAGGCAAATAATTTGACTATCTAAACCTGGTACCAAAATATAAGACCCAGCTCCAAGGGACCAATTTAGATCAATCAATTCTCTTGAAAACTCTATCCCAGTAATTGTCATATCTTTTGTATGATTATTATTTATTGTAAAAGTAATGCGATCGATTTTATCATTTGAATTGGTGTCTTCTAAGTTATAGTTAACAACAATTAAATTACCTTCATTTTCTAATAATGGTATAACAACGAAGTAGATTATAGCTGAAAACGTTAATGCTAGGATTACTGTTAGAATAGTTGCTACATTAGATGATATTGCTTTTCTTCGTCTCCAACATTTCTTTAAACAATTAAATATAGAATACACCTATAATTCACAGTAATAATACTAGAATTAAGACATTAAAGAATTATCATTGAGACAAGAAATGAATAAAGATAAAATTAAAATTAATAAATAAAAGATAAAATTGTGGTGGAGTTATCCACCTTCAGTACGAGCAATCAAGTAAACTTTCTCATAGTCAGTAATACCGACTTCTTCGAATGTTTCATTGTCGTCTAGTTGTCTTCCTCTGAAGACGACTATAACTGCACTGGCAGGAATTCTCTTTTGACGTGAGATTTCCCTTTTCAATTCAGCTATGGTGGAATTTGGTTTTACTTCGCAATCGATTACTCCGCCGCCGATTGCTGATACTACTCTGACAATCATTCTGTGATACACCTTACATTTCTATTTTATTCATATATTCTAGAGCAATCATATAATATAAACAATTACAAATGACTTTGATAAATGTAATTGTTACTGCTTAATCATTTTTCTCCTTTTCCTTATTAATTAAAGCTCCCATTAATCCTCCTCCGAAGCCATTATCAATATTTACAACAGCAACATTAGGCGCACAACTATTTAACATCGTGAGTAAAGCTGAGATTCCACCTAGATTAGCTCCATAACCAACAGACGTTGGAACAGCTATTACTGGACATGCTGCAAGACCAGCAACTACCGAAGGGAGTGCACCTTCCATCCCAGCAATTGCTACAATTACATTAGCTGTAAATAGATCATTCTTGTAATGCAATAATCGATGGATTCCTGCAACACCAACATCATAGATTCTTTTAACATTGGATCCCATAAGCTCTGCTGTTAAAGCTGCTTCTTCTGCTACAGGGATATCTGCTGTTCCCCCACAAACAACTAACATGAATCCTTTACGTTCTCGCCTTTCCTTTTCTAGATAAACAATTCTAGCTGATGCGTTGAATTGGACATTTGAATCAATCTTCTTTAAAGCTTCAAAAATTTCTTGATTTGCACGAGTTAATAGAATGTTAGCATTTCTTTCGCTAAGAGATTTAAAAATTGCTTCAATTTGTTCTAATGTTTTGCTTGGGCAATATACTACTTCCGGAAATCCTTTACGTAAAGCTCGATGATGATCTACCTTAGCAAATCCTAAATCTTCAAATGGTAAATCCTTTAATTTTCCTAAAACTTCTTCTAATGATACTTTATTTGATTTGAAATCTTCTAATAATTTTTCAAGATTTTTTTGATCCATAGAATACTCCTCATTTTTCTAATGTTATACTAATTGCAGTTAATTTTTTGGTTTATTCATTGAACCTTTTTTATACCCAGCCAAATCTAAAGTTACAAATTCAAAACCATTTTCCTTTAATTCCTTAAGAACATCTATTTTATGGTCAATAATTAATTGGAAATATTTCTCGTCAGTTTCAATTCTCGCTAAATTGCCCTGTACTCTCACCCTAACGTGTTTTATACCCAAATCCTTAAGATAATTCTCAGATCGGTAAACTTGCATCATTTTTTCAATGGTAATCTCTTCACCAAAGAAGAATCTAGTTGCTAAACATGGTGAAGCAGGTTTATCCCAGCAGTCAACATCTAATTCTTTCAGTAATAAACGAATATCTGCTTTTGTAAGCTTAGCTTCCACTAATGGGCTTTTAACATTTAATTCCTTTACTGCTTGATGCCCTGGTCTATAATCATCAAGATCATCAAAATTTGATCCCTCAATTAATTGACCTGCAATGTCATGTTCATTACAATAATCCAAAATATAAGATAAAACTTCTTTTTTACAAATATAACATCTATTTTTTGGATTTGTTTTAAACCAGGAAGCATCTAATTTAGAACCATCAAGAACGATATGTTGAATACCAATATCTTTCGCAATTTCTTTACTTTCATTTATTTCATGTGGTGGTAATTGAGGAGATGCAATAGTAATTGCTATAGCTTTTTCCTTTAAAACATCAAAAGCAGTTTTAGCTAAAAAAGTGCTATCGACTCCACCTGAGAAAGCTATTATTACAGCATCCATTGATAGGATTATTTCTTGCAATCTTTCTAATTTCTTTTGAGGTGAAGTCATTATTCTCGCAACAATTTTAGGATATTTTCTCACTTAGAGTAAATGTATGTATTAACGATGATGTAAAGACATTACCAAATTTTGTTTGGATTAAAGCAGTTACTCTAAAAGTATATTGTAAGCCCACAGTTACATCTGTAGGATCAAGCCAAACACCGGTTGTTACAGTTTTCAGACCTTCAAAATTATAAACAGCGGTCCAATTATTTGATCCTAGAGTTTCGTTTGTAGTAGCATTCAATAATTCTATTGTAAAGTATCGTAGTTTAAATCGCCAATGACCTGGATTATTAATTGTGACATCAGCATATGCAAATCTAAAGGTTCCATCTTTAACAATATATTCTCTAGAACCATCATCAACAATGCTAACAACACCGATTTCAGATCCCCAATTAGCTGCTAAAGTATCAGCAAGAGGAATAATAACAATGACTAGAAGCACCAGTGATGGAAATACGATATGTTTGTATTTCATTGTTTTTCGATAAAACTGTTTAAGCTTATCCTTAAAGGATACTTGCTTAGTATCATCATCTAATTTCTCTTTCTTTGGTTCACCTTCTAGTGAACCATCAAAAACATCTTCATCTTTCTCTCCAGATGGACTAAGAAAGAAAGTGGCAAGTAATACCACAGCAATAACTGAGATTAAAACAATTAATCCAGTAGTAGTTTTAAAGAAAGCAATTATACCACCAAGATAAGGAATTCTCCCAATAATTTTGCCAATAACTCTATCTTGGTTTATTTGAAGTTCATTGATATTTGGATCATTAATAAATGCATCATTATGGAGAGGATTGTCACCTTTAGTAGTAAACCAGTATTCTCCTGTGACATTATCTATGTAGATTCGATTGACCCGATGGACAATTGGCTCATACAGAGGATCATCAACAATATTTTCACCGGTTGTAGTGTTATATTGATAGAATACTATAACATCACCAACTTTTATCTCAGAAGGATCCACTCCTCGTACAACTAACATATCTTTTCTGAGATCAATCTCTCGTCTATTCGACCCATAATAAATTGGTTCCATGGATTCTGATGTAACTATTACTAATGGAGTATCTGTGTGCAGTGCTGCCCCAAGAATCCAATTAAAACTAAAGACCAATAAAATAGCTAATCCTAGGAAAAGAACAATTTCAATATAATCTTTGATTGATTCTCTTCTTGATCCCTTTTTCTTTGATTCTTGATTTGGTTTATTTTCAGGTTCTTGAGACATGCGTATAACCTCAATTTATAATATAAAGAAAGCAATTATTTAACTAAAATAAAATACTTTTCCTTAAGTTGATGAAATGAATGAGGAATTAATTATTGTCGATAAATAATTTCCTAGCAATAAACTACAAATACTTTCTTGTCAGCTGTGACACCGCAAAAGAAAAGGATGCCATGAGTGAGTTTTGGCATATTATGATCAAATATTGCGAAATAGAACCAAATGAAATCTTTGAATTACCGATTAAGGGATTGTTTTTACTTGTTATGGAATCAGACATAAATATAGTAAATATTAAATTTTCAAAAGTTTTGGAAGAAAATAGATTCCAATTACTATATTGTAAAAAAGTCACTCCACTAGAAAGAATAGCTAAAAGTAACTTAAGTGAGCTAGAACCTATCCTAAATGAATTATTGCCACATATACCTCAAAATACTTCTTGGCGGATAGTAGTAAATAAAAGGCATACAGCTTTAAAGAAAAATGATATTATAAATAAAATAGCAACTCATCCTTTAGTTCCAAATGGAAAAGTCGACTTAGAGAATGCGGAATGGGATATCAATATTGAGATTTTTGGTGAGTGGATGGGAGTAAGTGTGCAACCCAGAGGATCAGTATTATCAATATAATAACTGTGAAACTATTTTATAATATTCAATAAAGCAGATTTTTCAATAGCTAATTTCTCAATAGCTTTTTCTCGAGTGTATTCAGGATTATTTTCTTCAATAATCAATTGGATTACTCCTTCTGTTATCTCTAAATTATCTAAGATTCTCTTTTCATCTTTAATTTTGAAAGTGGATATATCAGCTAAATAAGTGTTGATTAGAATTTTACATTTGTTCAATATATTAGAAAAATCATAAAAAATCAGTTCTTTATTATCTGCTTTTTTTTGATTAATGATTTGAATCATGAGTAGAGATTTAGTTTTCTTACTTAAACCAACTTTTGATATCGCTTTACTAATTTGTCGATAACCAGATAAATATAGTAAAATTTCTGTATTAATTGAATTAGCAATGTTAGTTTTTTGCTCAAAAGCTTTTATAGAAAATCTAATGCAAGCTAATAAATGATACAAGCCAGCAACAGCCCCAGCATCAATAATTAATAAATTGTTGTTTTTCTCTAATTTACTTTCCTCTTTTGGTAAAAGAGAAATAAGCTCATCAATCATTTCTTTTGTTAATGGATGCTTTAGATCTACATAAGAAATGTAAGTGCTAACATAATCATTAATTTGGAGCATTGTTAATTCCTACTATAAAACCAAAAATATAGGTTTTTAATAATTATCTAAAAATTAACTATTTTTAGATAAAATAATTAGCATTAAAGGCTAACTAAATTATTTAAGGATGAAAAAATAAACAAATATGAATAATTTGAATGGTTGAGATTTTTGTGGTACAATCGATTAAAGTGCTCCAATATGAAGAGATTTGGGATATGATCATTAAATTATCAAAAATGATAATGATTAACAATTATACTCCTGATGTTTTAATAGGAATATCTCGAGGAGGTTTGGTTATTACAAGAATTTTAAGTGACATTTTTGGTATTAATGAAGTCTCAACTATTGGTGTAGGATTTTATCAAGGTATCAATCAAACAAATAAAGAACCAGTTTTGAAACAAGATTTATGTTATGATGTAGCTAATAAAAAAGTGCTATTAATAGATGATGTTGCGGACACTGGAAAAAGTATAGAGTTTGTTTTAAAATACCTTGAGAAATCAAAGATTAAAGAGATAAAGACAGCAACATTACACTATAAACCACATTCTACATTCAAACCGGATTTTTTTATTTCCGAAACATCAGATTGGATTGTTTACCCATGGGAATATCTCGAGTTTACAAGATTATATTATAAAAAAGAACTAGAGAAAGGCAAGAAAAAAGCAGATATTATTAGAGGGTTATCAAAAATATCATTGCCCAAAAAAGTGATAAAAGAAGTAATAAAATAAAAAAAATTTCCTTCTGTTTATCAGAAGGATAGTCATATAACTGGATTAAACAGTTTTTATGTCATCTTCTTTAAACCAATTACGAACGAACTTAGGCATAACAAATCCTAAGTAAGCTAAACTGCACATCAATATGGCGAAAACGTATGCTAGGAAGAAGAATGGTGTATATCCTCCGTTGAATAAGTTAAGAAAGTCTTCACCAAAGATAAGGTCTAGTGCAAATGAAACATAAATGAGAATTCCGAAGACTCCTGAGAGAATTATGAAAATAAAACCGGCACGTTCCCATTTGTATGAAGCAAATCTCAAAGGTTTAATTGTGAAGATTATTAATGCACTAAATGAGATTAATGTCATCAATAAGTGGTAGATGGTGGGTATTAATTCGTATGTTGGAAAAGGAAGTGTACTGGCAGTTTTCCCAATAATTAAACCAACAGTTACACCATTAAAAGCTGCGAAGATCAATGGTATAAACATACCTGTTTGTCTAAACATAGATGATTGAGAGAAAACCAATGCTACAAATACAAGTATGAACACATTACTTAAAGCTGAAAAACCATAGCCAAGATTTATACCTAATTCGCTATAACCAAAAGTATCTGGCATTTGTCCGATCTCTTGTAAATAAGCTAGGACTCTGTTAACAAATAAGCAAATGATTGCAAAATCCCAAAAATTAAAAGCAACTGCAAGAGCTAATGCTGTGCTTTTCTTTCTAGTGAAATAGCGAACATATAACATGATAACAACGAATGTTACAACAACTAACACAATGCCTTCAGTAATGGCTGCATTTAATATTTTTGACATTATGATACCTCCTCACGAAATGCATTTCGTAGATTTTTAGGCATTATATAACCCAAATAACCAAGTACTGCCATAAAAATTGCAAAAATCCAACCAAGGATATTAAAAACAGTGTATCCTGTTTCAAAAGCTGCAATAAAATCTTGTAATATTACATCCAACGCAAAGGAAACATAAATCATGATTCCAGCTAAAGCTGAACCTATGATGAAGGTAAAGCCGGCTCTTTCCCATCGAAATGTTGCTAATTTCCTACTTCTAGCACTAAATGCTAGTAAAAGAAGGAAAGCTATTATAGTTAAAGCTAAATGATAAACAGTTTGTGGGATAGGATAATTTGGATTGTGATAAAACTCACTTGTTTCAATGAGACTTTCTGATATGGTATTAATAATTAAACCAACTGTTACACCATTTAAAATAGCGTTAATTATAGGTATTGTTTTCTGAGTTTTACGAAATATTTGAGCTTGAGAAAAGACATTAGCAATAAAAAGCACCATGAAAATATTGCTTATTGCAGAGAAGGCATAGCCAATATTTATACCAAGACGTGCATATTGCCATTCGTTTACTCCCGGTAAATAGATTCTTTGTAACAAAGCACATATAAAAACTGCTAATCCACCCAGATCCCAGAATGCAAACGCTGTTGCTAGCATTAGTGCTGTTCTTCTTTTACGTTGAATAGATATTATGTAAAAAGGAACAACAACAAGAAACACCGCAACAAATGCTATTCCCATCATTACTATAGCTAAAATGGTTGGTGTATTTGCTAATTCCGCCATTATGAAATCCCTCACTTTACCAGAGAGCATCCTTCATTTTATCTATTGGGGACAACTCTTTTTGGTGCCATTGAATGATTTCATCCATGGTTTTCTTAAATTCAAGGTGTTTATAAGGTGCACTTGAATTTGGTTCATACACTTTATCAAATCCAGTAGCAACTTCTTTAGCTGCATTTTCCCACTCTTTGACATTGATTTTTGATGGACTACTAAAAATTAATGCCACAGTGATTTGTTTAACAGCTAATATTAATGCTAATAGATTGCCCTCAAGATCTAACTTGAAAACCCCTTTTTCAAGTTTGTAAGCAATATCACTGATGCGTTCTAAACTAGATTTGAAAGAATCATCATTAGGATTAATTTTATTGTAGGTAGAAGTTAACACTACTTGATTTGTTACTTTAGAGAAAATAATTGCATTTTCAATCATTGCTTTTCCCTTCAGGAATGGCTTTTTTCAATAACTTAAATTATCATAATCATTTTCTTAACTATAAGATACTAACACAATTAAAAAGGAATAAATAAATCTCTCTATTTTAGCAAAGTAAAACAAAAATCAGTATTTGAATCTATGTTGGCGAGAATTTTATTAATTATATATTGAATTATAAAATAGGGTTATATGAAATGAATTCCACATTAACACACTATCGTGCACCAGGGAGAGTTTGTTTGTATGGTGAGCATCAAGATTACTTAAAATTAGTTGTAATCCCTGCAGCAATTACTCTTCATACCCGATTAGGTGTTAAGAAAAACTCTTCAGAGATAGTTAAAATTTACTCTAATGAATTAATGAAATCTGATGAATTCAAAATTACATCTGATTTAACCATAGGTAATAATGAATTTGATTATTTACGAGCAATAATTTTAACATTGCAAAATGAGGGATTGTTGAAAGAAAAAGTTGGATTTGATGTTGAAATAGAGAGTGAGGTACCTATAGGTTCAGGGTTATCTTCTTCTGCAGCACTACTAGTGGCTTGGTTAACAGCATTAAATGATCAGTTGAATCTTGAACTAGATAAAATTGAGATTGCCAATTTATGTTTCATTGCTGAAAACAAAATCTTAGGTATCAATTGTGGTATAATGGATCAATATTCATCCTCTCTTGGAGGAATCTTTTCTTTGGATTGTAATGGTCCCCCATATAATATAGAACCTTTTACAACCGATATTAATAGTGTAGTAATAGGTGACAGTTGTATAAGAAGATCAGCAAATGAACCCTTAACAATATTGAAATCTCAAATAATGAGTGGATTTGAAAAAATCAAAGAACAAGGTAACTTCAGTTTGAAAACCTTTGAGACCAATACTCTTACTGAGTTTAGAGATTTAATTACAGAGGATGAATATAGAAGGTTACTTGGTGTATTAACGATAAGGCACATAACAGAAAGAGCAGCTATTGAATTAGCAAAAAAAGAAAGCCATGATTTAAATTGTTTGGGTTCTTTACTCACTAAACAGCAAACCATGTTGAGAGATTATCTAGGAGTATCAATACCTGAATTAGATAATTTAGTAGAAGTTTCTTTGAATGCTGGTGCATTAGGCGCCAAACTTACTGGTGCGGGTTTAGGTGGGTGTATTGTCGCTTTAGCACCTGGGAAAGAAGAAGCTGTTGCTGAAGCAATTAATAATGCTGGTGGTAAAGCAACCATATGCAAGATAGATTTTGATGGAGCAAAAAAAATTCAAGAAGATTCATAATAATTCATTAAATTTATCCAAAATATAAAGTGCATACACTGTTGTGCTAACATCAAATTCGTTCCCATCAACACTTGTCCAATTTCCATCCTTATTTTGTATCGAAATAAGATCATCAAGCATTCGACTTACTATTGGATGATTCTTCTGAAATCCAGCATTTTGAAAACAATGTAAACACCAAGCTACATCAGAAGTTCCTAAAATATTTTCCAAATTCCTATCAACTATTCTTACAAAATTTTTTGTTAATTCATCATCCTTTCCATTAGAAATCCCAAAAATAGCTACAGCAATCCAATTTGCTAGAAAGTACCCTTTTAGTTGTCTGTTTTCATCTAAATTCTCCATAAGATAGGTTATTCCTATTTTTATATTAGAGGAATTAATTTCTTTAGTCCTAGCAAAAAGATGGCAGGTGTTCGCAGTTAACCAAATCCTAGATAATTCATTTGTAGGGTCATCCCAAATTGGAGGTTTTAATTCAAGTAAAGCTTGAGGTTCGGTCCAAAAGCCCATAGAATTTTGATGTTTTTTTAGAAAATTAATTCCACGTTGAAATGCTTTATTGCTATCTAATCCATAGTCAAGCATAGTATGTAATGATGCGGTAGTAACATTTATTGTAGAAATTTGTTTGCTAATATTTTGATGTGGAAAACCACCATCATTGTTCTGTAAATTCAAATAAAACTCTAGGATTTTCTGTTGATTTTCTTCTAAATCATTTCCTAAAATAACATTCAATTTAGCAATATTAATCTTTGATTTGGAGTCCAGTACAAATTCAATTGTTTTTTGAATATCAATCAATTTTGCCACTATATTAATTATTAATTGAAATTATTTAGTTCTACCGACTAAGCGAGGATTGATTTTACCTTCTAATATAAGATATTCAATTTCACGTTGAATGGTTTCTGGTGGGAAGCGTAATTGTTGTGAGATTTTATTAATATCTACATTGCCAATTTCTTGATAACCAAATGCCAATTCTCTAACCTCGTTTCTTAGTCGTAGGTAAGAATAAAGTATGGATTGATTGTCGTTTAATACAGCTTGGAATTTTTGTGGAATATATTCAATACGTACAACACTTAATGCTTCATCATTTGTTAAAGCAGTATTTTTAGCAATATCTTGAATGGCTGCTTTACCATTATCTTGAAGCTCCTTGTCAAGGAAGTTCAAAGTATTAGATAATTGATCACTTGAGACAAATAAACCAATTGGGAAGTATTTACCTTCAATTTCTTTACGGGCGTACAATTCTTCAATTAATATATTAACTAATTGAGCTATGGGTTGATTCTCCATATATTCATGAATACTAAGTTTGCCTTTATCTTGGATATCTAATTTTATCTGATTGCGGTAATTGTCAATATATTCTTGTAAATTCCTATGATAAAGAACATTGACTTGGTTTGCATGTTCAATTGCTTTTGAGATATTCCCAAATTTCAATTCATCAATGGAAGATTTTATCGCTTGGAATTTCTTGTTTTTCTGAACACGATTGTCAATTGATTTCACAAATAAATTATCAATAGCAACAAAATCCCAAATACGTAATTTCTTTAGAACAGAACGAATTAGCATGTCCAAAAACAAATCAACAATTTTCGTTTCGCTTATAGCTTCTAAATATTCAAACATATGTGAATCATAAATTCTCGTTTCTTCAATGAAATTGCCTGTTCGTTCATAGATATCTGTAGCAGCAAAGATATAGGAGATTGAATCATAAATCAAATCCTTTTTACCAGATTTTATCATAGAGCTTGCTTGCTTTAATGCTTTCTCTGCAAGAGATTCAGCTTGTTTAATATTATCTCTATTAGCGTAGATAATACCTGGAACCAAGAATGAAATATAACCATCTTCTGGTGGGGTACTCTTGAAAAGTTGTTCAATCGAGTTAGCTATTAGCTGAATGCTTTTCTCATCTTGTGAAAGTTCATAATTCTCTAAAGCAGCTGAATAATAGTATAAACCTTCTTTGAAATTCTTTTCATGTAATCTTTGATCACCAATTGTTGCGCTAGCAATAGCTACATCAGCAATCAAACGCTCATCTTGTAATAGTGAGAAAATTCTGCCAGCTGTTTTCAAATAATTTATTGATTCTTTCAATCGTTTCCTTTCTGCTGCCATTTTACCAATTTCTATGCATTTAGAACCTAATCTAATGACATCTTGTGATTGATTTAAACCATTTAATCCTGATGCAAGAATTTCATAAAGTACTTCTAATCCGCTTGTGCGTCTTTTTGCGATGTTATCCATAGCTTCTAGAACTTTATCCACAACAGCTCTTCCCAATTCCACTTGTTGAGTAATTACAGCTAATTGTAATGATTGGTCAATTATTTTGATTGCTTGATCATATGTTTCTGGTCTATTTATGAGAATTTCTGCAGGTTGATACCATTCAAATATCATATTTGATAAACTGATATTACCTAGAATTGTTAATGGTAAATTAGCTGCTTGAATTGATCGTAATAATCTTATAACATTTTGTCTAGCATATAAGACAAGATCATAATTCTCAAGCTCGATAGCTTGCTGACCTAAGTGCAAAGTTGGTATAATAAGTACTGGATAGAAATCTTGTTGTACTAGATTAACACCTAAATCAGTTATTATATCCAATATTTGTTGACCATATCTTAGAGTTTTTTCATCTAAACATAATTCACGACCAGAATGTGCCATTAATCCGATGAATTTTCTAATTTCTTTATGGTCATTAACTTCAAGGTAAATATTTAGAGCTTGTTTAAGAGTTGTTTCTAATTGATCAAACAGCTCAATTTTAATTAAATAATTTACATGATCAAGATAAGTATTAGCTATATCGATCATTTGTTTAGTGTGATTGCCTAATTCAGCAGCTCTTAAAGCGGGTTCAAAAATACGTCTAACAATTTTTGGTTCTTTTTCTTTTAACAATTTTTTGCCATAATCTTGAAGTATTTTGGATAAACGTTCAAATGATTTTTCAGCTCGTATTTTAGTAAAGAATTTTATTGTTGAGTCAATAAATTGTCCTATCAATTCCAAGCGCTCCTCTTCGTTAGGAACACTTTTCTCAAAGGGCGTGCTAAGGACTTGTGCTACAGCATCAATATAGTTGCTTGTAGCTCTACTTGTTTTCTCTAATTTATCTTCAAAATCAGATATAAGATCAGCACCAGCATTCATAAACTGAATTCCTAATATTGGATCATCTTCTTTTACTAATTTTAATCCGAAATCAATACAACGGTTACCAACTTTTGGTAGATAATCTTTAAGATCAGCTTGAGTTGCAAGTTCCATTGCTTTAGAGAAGTAAAGCGCTGCAATTTCATAATTCCTTTCATTGAGCATCTTTCCACCAAGGTTGATAAAGATCTCTGAGATAACCATTATTCTTTCAGGATTACCTAGAATAATGAATAATTCACCTGAAAGTTCTACTAGTGGCACACCAACCATAGTATTTCTGTTATCTATTTGTTTTCTACCTTCAGTTATTAACTCATTAACAATATCAAGTGATTCTTTCATCAAATTACCTTGAGCTAATAGTTGCACACCATTTCTAAAAGCTTCAACAGCTGCACTCATTTCATTACGTCTAATTAATGTTCGACCAAGATCTATACTGATTTGACCAATACCAATTAGATCGTTTATGGTTCTAAGGATACCTATACCAGAAGCAAGAATGATGTGAGACGCTTCTAATTTGTCGTCATCTCTCAAGATTATGCCTTGATTTCTACAAACTGTTGCTAGATGCTTAATTGAAGCTTCATCAGTAATTTGACTTATTTTCTCCATTCCTTTATCAATAAGTCTACTGCCTTCAACGTTTTTACCATAAGAGATTAACATTGCCGCGCCAATAAAACAACGTTCCACACCAGAAGTCATATCACCTTTTGAGAATAAACTATCAATAGTAGCATTTAGTAAGTGGAAACCTTCTTTATCTCTGCCAATTTCTATGAAGTTTTTAGCATTTCCAAACATTTTCTCAGTAGCAAGCATCATTTCATTACCTGCTGATAATGATTCAAATGCTATAGGTATGAATTTAAAGGCAATGTCAAAACTCTTCTCCTTTTGCAGTTCATAAACCAAATCAAAGATTATATTACCAAGATTAATTAATCGACTTTCTTTTTTAGCTCGATTGAAAAAGCTAAAGCTTTCTTTGAAAAGTTCAATTGATTTCTCATAATTTTTAATTTCAAAGAAGGTTTGGCCTTCAATAACACTTAATCTTCCGGTGAATTCATCACCAACAATCGCTCCAATAGTTAAAGCAACTTCCCATAAACGCAGACCTGCTGAGATATTATTACTTTTCATATTTGCAGTACCAAAGGCCATAACTTTTAGAGCTGTTTCTTCCACTTCAGTGAGGCGATTATTCTCATCTAGAATCTTAGCAATTTTACCATAGCATAAAATAGCATTTTCAATGCTATTTCGAACCATCAATTGATCTACTAATTCCTCAATGAAATTGATTGCTTCATTAACTAATTTTATTGAACTCATGATATCGGCAGCTTTCAATCCCCATGAAACAGCTACTTCATTATTCTCTTCCTTCAAAAAGACTTCACAAATACGAATACAGATTGCAGCTGCTTCATCTTGTTTTGATGTTTTCATCAAAATATCGATAACTTGATTAAGATACTTTGTAGCATTCATCAAATCATTTTGAGCTATTAAACCAGAAGCATAACTAGTAACTTCAATAGCGAAATTACTGATCTTCTTGAAATCATTTAATTCTATAAAAGTTTCAAAAGTGTTTATTAATGTATTAAAAGCTGATTCATGTAATAGTTCTTGTGAAAAAACTGTCCATTCTTTTTCCAATAATTCACTTTTTAATTTAATATTATTTATTTTCATAGCGAAATCTTCAGCAAGCTTGAAATATCGTTTACCAATATCATCTGTATTTGCTTCATTAGGATTAGTTGAAGTAAATTTGTTTGAAGTAATTGCTATTGCATTTTCAGCTATTAATTGAATTAATTTTACTAGATTTTTGTCTTGTTTACTATTGAGATAAATACTCGCTGCATCTTCAAAATACTTTAAACCTTCTAGTAGATTATTGTTTCTTAAATAAAATCCACCAATTGTTGTTTGTATTTCAGCTGCAACTGATTGATCTTTAATTGCTTGATAATATTCAATTGCTTTATTTAACAAATTAAGACCTAATTCAGGATTATTACTTTCAAGGATTTTTTCTCCTTCTATTCTCGCAGTTAGAGCTGCTTGAACTTGTTGATCAGTATAATACAAAGTGTCAATTCCAAGATTGAGAAATTCATATGCAATCTCCAACATACCTTTCTGAATTATCTTACGACCTCGCTCAACCACTTCAGCTGCAATTATAGTTGCATGTTTGGATTTTGCATCTAAGAAATGTTCTATCGCTTGTTTGTAATATTTTAATGATTGCTCAAACATTTGATTATCAAATAACTTTTTAGCGATTTCATTTGAAAGATTGGCTGCTGTTTCAAAGTTGACAGCTGTATTAATTCGAATAGCAGCATCAAAACCTTTGATAGCAAATTTATTTTCACCTTTTTGTAATAAAGTATTGAAAGTATCAAAACAATGCTCAGCTATATTTTTATAAATTTCAGGATGATCGCCCATTCCACTTTCAATAGATGCTTTGAGATAATATTTTATACTTAGATCATAATTCCCGTGATCTGAATGGTATCGAGCTAAAGCTGAAAGTATTCGAGCTGCTTCCTCAGGTTCATTTGCTTTAATAAATTCAGCTGCACTATCTTCAAATAAGGTGTCAGCATATTCAGTGATATTTTTCCTAAGAAAATCTGTGGCAAAACTTACCATTACTTTTGCAGCTCTATCATGTTCGCCAGCTTCAGAAAGTACTCTACCACTACCTTTAGCGGAAGCTAAAGTCACTTCAAAGAGTTCTTCTGAATCAAATTTTCTGACATTTTTAATATGATCTTCGATAGTATCAACTACTGCATTGATATCTCGTTTGATTAAAGAACGAGCAAGAATTTCATTATAATTACAAGCAGCATTCCAAAGTTCTCTTGCATTAATGATATCACCAGATTTTATGCATTGTTCAGAGTATTTTGTAGCAATTTCCACTAAAGGTTTGAATTTCTGCTCTCGTAATTCTTCTGGAATGGTTTCTGCTGCAAGGTTCATACGTTCAAGAGCAATATCAAAATGACCTTCCCCTAGAAGATATTTTGCTAATTTGAAATATACATCTGCTGCTTCTTCTTCCTTACCAGCTTTCTTGTATGTTTCAGCTGCTTTGGAAGCCAAATCAATACCTGTTTGAAGTTGTCTAACTTTAAACATATTCTGCCAAACTGAATCATAAGTATCTGCAGCGAGTTCTATTTGATTGAAAGCTAAAAAGAAATCAGCCACTAATCGATAGAATAACTCTGCATAATGAAAATCATTTTTCTCAAATCTTTCAAGAGCTAATTGCCTGATATCACTTGGAATATCAATTCTGCTCTCGCTTTCAGGCAATTCCAATAATGGATTGATCATCTGACGATAGGCTTCAAAAGCCAGTTGGAATTTTTTATACTTTAAGAATAGTTCTGCCTGTTTTTGATAAGTTAATACCTCAAATTTACGATCAATTTTCTGACCGATATCAATAGCAATATTGAAATAATCTCTGCCTATAGGATAGCGCTCATCTGTGAATAGTTGCAATCCGATTGAAATTACATCAGTACCAAAGCCAATAGTTAATTCCTTATTGCCAATATCTAGGTAGTAATCTTTTGCTTTTTCATAATATGGTATTGCTTCACGATATAATCCCTTTTCAAAAATTGCTAAGCCAATAAGTGATAATTCTTTGGCTAAAACAGCAATTGCTCCTTTTACTTTTCTATTATCACAAACATCTTTAGCATGTTGGATCATTCGTACTGCAATATTGTTATCAAAATAAACAGATTCCCGTTTTGTGGTTTGAAATTCAGGGTTAAGTATTTCAGGTATTCTATATTCAATTATTTTTACATAAGCTGTCATAACTAATTCTGCAGCTATTTCTAATTTTTCTTCTGGTAACTTTAATTTTAATAATACCTCAAATGCTTTATCTATTGCTTTTTCAGCCAAATCTTCATTTTTATTTTCAAGATGTTTGGAGAAAATATTTGTGTAATTAGTTATTGATTTCTCTTCATTGTCAGACTTTTTATAAAAATCAGTTGCTTTAGTGATAAATTCATCACCAAGTTTCTCATCTTCTACTCTAATTCGAGGTTTGGTAAGAAGTTTGGCCCCCCATTCACTATAATCCTCTGCTGCTTCTAAATAAAATAATTTGGGATCTGCATTTGCTTGTTTTGCAAATTCTATTTGCGCTTCAGCTATCATACCAGACTTATCTTGTAAACTATCTGTATTTCGATAAAGGTCTTTAGCTATAGCTAAGAATTTATTTATCTCGGTATAGAATTCAGGGTCTTTGGATTTTAAATCTATAATATCCTCAAGAATTTTTTCTGCTGTAAGATAGATTAATCTTTTATCATCTGATTTTTCAACTTCAATTATAATCTCCAACATAATTCGAGATGCTTCATCATAATTCTTCTTACTTTTTAGTTCTTTAATCAGCTTGAAAAATTCTTCAACTGCTGAACGTAACGAACCTGATTTCGCTAATTGTCTAGCTCTCTCGATATTCTCGACCATTGTTTTTTAACCCATGCTTAATTTATAGCAGATTGCTTATAGGATATGATTTATTTAAGTCTGAATATGTTAGTCTCTCAGTTAAATAACATTCTGTTGACCTACAATGAATTAACAGATATAAATTTCTCCTATATTGCAAATTAGGTAAAATTTAACATAAATAACGTAAAATAGGTATTTAATGATTTACTCTTATAAGGAGATTAACAAATTGGAACTATCAATCACTTTTCATGGGGCAGTAGCCAGAACAACAGGTAGTGCTCATTTATTAAAAGCAAATAATAAACAACTTTTACTTGATTGTGGGATGATTCAAGGAATCCCTTATCATTATAATGAACATTTCACTTTTAATCCGAAAGAAATTGATAATGTTATTTTATCTCATGCACATATTGATCATTCTGGAAGAATACCGTTACTTTTCAAACAAGGATATCAAGGACCAGTTTATTGTACACCCGCTACAAAGGATTTAGCAAAAATATTGTTACTCGATTCAGTTAAAATTTCAATAGAAGAAGCTAGAAAAGAACAAAAGGCTAAGAAAAAAGGAAGAATCGAGCCACTGTATGATGAAGAAGATGTTTTTTATGCCTTGAAACATTTCCAAACAATCCCTTATAATCAAGAAGAAAATATTGAGCGATATACTGATTTGAAGCTTATTGATGCGGGTCATATTTTAGGTTCAGCTCAACCAATTGTAAATTTTGATGGTACCAAAATTACTTTTACTGGTGATTTAGGGCAGAATGATCAACCATTAATTAAAAACCCTGAACCAATTGATGAAACAGATTATCTAATAACTGAATCTACATATGGTGATAGGATTCACCCCTCAATGGAAGCTGCAAAAAATAAACTAATCAAAAATGCATTACACGTAGCAAAAGATGGTGGAAAATTAGTTATACCCTCATTTGCAGTAGGTCGTACACAAACTTTAGTTTATTTTCTAAACGAAATTTTCGAGAAGGAAATCATTGATAGGACCCCAGTTTATATTGATTCTCCAATGGCTACTGATGCAACTGAAATTTATCTAGATCATCCCGAGTGTTTTGATAAAGAAACTATCAACCTTTTACGATCTGGCGATAATCCAATGAGATTTCCAGAATTATCTTTCACTAAAAGTTCAAGGGATTCTGAAAGGATATTGAAAGGATGGGAAACCTGCGTTGTTTTTGCCGGATCTGGAATGTGTACAGGTGGTCGGATACTAAATCACCTTGTAAATGATTTGCCATCTAAAAAATCTGTTATATTATTCGTAGGTTATCAAGCAAAAGGAACGCTTGGTCGTGAAATAGTTGATGGTGCTAATGAAGTTGAAATTTATGATAAGGAGTTGCCAGTGAAAGCTAATATCCAAATGATCCAGGGTTTTAGTGCGCATGCTGATAAGAAAGAATTGAAACAGCATATCAAACAAATTAAAAACAAACCTAAGAAAACTTTTGTTGTTCATGGTGAAGCAGAACAATCATTAACATTTGCAGCAGAGCTAAGAAATACATTGGGCCTTTGGGCTTATGTGCCCGAATATCGGAAGGAGTATAAATTGAAATTAAATGGATAATCTTTCTGTTCATTTATGTTCAAAGACATAGACATAAGGTATACCATAAAATTTGGCTACAACCTCCATACCAAAGCTAGCCAGATACCAATTAACCACAAACAGATCCTTCTCAAAGACTATTGCATATGTACCATTCGTGCTATAGAGTAATTGATAATATAAACTATCAATAGAACCTATTGGATTAAAAGGATCAATTCTAACAAAGAGACAGGTAATATTTTTATCAAGATATGCATATCCTCCAGTGTACCAAACAAATTCAAAGACAATGAGATTTTTTGAGTCTTCTTGTTTACCTATCCAAGCCATAGCATTAGTAATACCCGAATTAAATTTCCAATACCACCATTTCTCAATTGTAGCCATGCCCAAAGATGAAGCAGAAAAGAAGATTATTATGAAACTAAGTACTGTATAACGAATTTTTGGTTTCTTAATTGCATCAACTAATTTATAGATACCATTAGATACCATCAATAATGCTAATGGTAAAACAACCATAACAAATCTAAATTCTTTATGACCAATGAAAGAGAAAATTATCAACCAATAAAAGATTAGAATGTTAAGCATTACATGGGTTTTTACTTTCTTCACTTGAACCATACCATAAACGTAGAATAATACAAAGACAGGTAGAAAATAGCTAGCAAAGCTGGTCCAAAAACCCGTAAAATAACTGTACCATGGAGAGGTACCGTGAAGAGAGCTATAATCTTCAATTATATTATAAATGAAGAAATTAATTGGTGAATGCAGAAAAGAACCCCAAGTAAACAAATCGATTAGTCCTTGAATAATAACCATGAGTAATGAACCACCAACTAAACCTAGTGAAACTGAAAAAGGACTCAATATTTTTCTTAATTTGATTCTGTCTCGAGTTTTTTTTCTTTCCAGAATGATTTGTTTTAATTTTCTTTGAAACAATAATTTAGTAAATTTCCATAAATTAACCCCTAAGATATAATCCAGCATTTCATTAAGTCCTATTATGAATAGAAACACAAATAATGGTATACCCATAACAGCACTTGGAAACCTGATCATAAATGCAAGGCCAATAGATACACCTGCTAGAGTTGCATATAATGTTCTTCTTCCTAATTTATTATTTCTTTTTATTGCTTTATATACCAAGAAAATTGCTAAAAATAACAAATCAGATGATATTGAATCTGTCATTGTTCTACTAGCCCAAAAAGGAAAGAACCACCAAGTTCCACATAAGAAGGCGGTCAATAATCCTACAGGTTTATTATAGATTTCTTTACCAAAATAATAAGAAACTAATACTGTAATCATTGAGGATAAGGAAAGAAATAATCTAACAGAGAAAATTAATGCTAATGGATCAGTAACACCAAATAACATTACAAATCTATAAACAGCTACCAGAATAAACACAAAAAACCATGACCTAGCACCACCATAGAGGTGACTTAGATTATACTCCCATGGAATGGTTTGCCCTAAACCAAAACGACCAAAAATTCTGAAATGAACCATTTCAATTGATTGAAAAACTTCATCAGGATGAACAAAACCTTGCGATTCAGAAGCAGCAAAAATGCGGATGATTATAGATATGATGATAATAGCCACTAAAGGAAGAGAACTAAAAATTCTCTTGAATAATTCCATTCTCGTATTTTTTTGCAGTCTAAAGCCAGCATTTTGTTGGAAGATAATTAATTGATTGTTTAATATTGCACGATCCATTTTCTTGTCATTGTCGGTCCCTGTCAAACAAATATACTCCTTATGTTCATACTACAAAATTAAAAAATAATACATAAAAATCTATTCTATAACGAAAAATTATAACGTAATAAGTGTTTAATAATTTATATAATATATAACCAACATGTAAGAGGAATATTATTGAGCGGTTACATACATACAATAGGATTCAAAGTTCTAATAGATTCAGAAGTAGTTGATTTTACATTTAGAGTTCCGAGAGGAACATTATTAGTACAAATCCTTGATGAATTAGAAACAACATTGAGAATCCATCCGAAAATTATTGCTACAATAAATCACCTGGGTGAAATTGTTAAAATTGAAAATCAATATGCAACCATTGATTATTTAATACAAAAATATGGCACTGAATTTTATGCTGGGGAAACAAGTATAGTAACATTCAATCATGGAAATTTCATAGTTGATTTAGAGGTTCCAGAAGCAATTCCTTTTGCAGCTACCTTTAGAACTGCTTGTAAAAGTTTCTCCGTTAAAACTCTTGATGTTGGAATCGCAAGGCAAAATGGTCAGGTAATGGATTCCGAAGTTTTTAGCATGCCAACAGCTTTTGTGTTGAATTCTTGGGGTAATTTTTATCGAATAGCAAAAGATGAAGGAGATACCATTCATGAATTTGAAGAACGTCTTATTGATAGGCGCCAATCATTAAGAGAACCAGTCGAAGATAAACCAATAGAAGAAATGGTTTACCCACCAAAATTAGATGGTTCTGATTTAATTGAGGCTGCAGATAGATTAATAGAAGCAACACAATTTGATGAAGAACAACCTAGCTCAGAATTAGATTCCCTAACAGATCACTTTGTGGAAAGCAGTTTTCCAGAAGTGGAAAGCGAAACATCATTTGATGAAGATAAGGATATTGAGCCTTTCTTAACTAAACCCGAAGAAGAACCTAAACCTGTAATAAAGCAAGATGTCTATTCATGGAGTAAACCAAAAGGAGAGGAATTAGGTTCTGATGATGATTTGGATAAAATGGACACATTGGAATCAATCCTAGATGAAATAGATATAATTGAGGATGTTGAATATGAAGATAGAGTTCATGATGTCCAATCGGTAGAGAGAGCATTAGCTCCAGAGTCAACTCAACAAGAAAGTGGACTTCAGGAAGAACCATCACACTCTGAATTAACAATTGAAAAATCAGTTGTTGAAGATGTTTTCAAAGGAATATTAGCTGATGAAGCGGAAGAAAGAGAATTTAGAGCAAGCCCATTAGATGATGTTGAAGAGGATGAAATTAAAGAATTTGATGAAGAAGTGACATCAGATATTGAAACATCTGAAGCTTATGAGAGAGATTTTGAAAGCGAATTTGGAATAGATGAAATCGAGGAAGAAGAAATAGATGAATATGCGGAAGAGGATGAGGAATTAGAATTATCTGATGAATCAGATATTTGGTTACCCGATATGGATGATGAATCCGAAGGTGAAACATACGAAGAGATTACTTCTGATGAAAGCTCTGAGTTTGATATAGATGTGCCAATAGTTCAAGATGAAGAAGAATCAATAGGTGAAGAAGCAATATCTGATTTGCCAGATATTTCAATACAAGAAGTAGTTGCTATTGATGAAGTTGAAGCTGATGAACAGCCTGAACCAATAATTGATGAATCTAGTGAATATGTTGAACCAGCTTCTGAAGAAATGATTGATTCAATTCCCTATATTCCAGAAGAAGAATTTATTGAACCACAACCTGTAGATGAAACAATTATTTTTGAGGAACCTCATATTGAGAAACCTCAAAGAGATATTGAGGATTTAACCTCAGAAGTTGTTTTAACTGATGAAGCACCTTTAATTGAAGAAGAGCAAACAATAGTAAAAGAAGCAGAACCAATTACTCCAAGCGATCACATCACATTAACAGAAACTGATGATTCATTATCAATGGAGGAACGTTTAGCTATACGAAAGAAGGAATTACAAAGCTTAGAGGCATCAATCAAAGCTGAAGAGAAACCACCAGTTAAACAAAGAAGCATATCAATCGATTATTATAAGAAAATGTTTCCACAGAAAGTCTTCCCATTAACAGTAAAAATACCTCCTGTGAATGATAATAACAATAGCAACAACAATGCGAATAAAATTAATGACTTAAAGATTATTCCCGTGTTTCCAGGTTGTTATATTACTCCTCGTGATGAAATTGTTGATATGAATGATAAAAAGAATAATGTAGTAGAATTTACGGTAACACCATTAATACGAAAAGGCGTTGTAAATGGTCGGGTAGGATTATGGGATTGCAAGCGTAATATTTTAACGATAAATACAAAGAGTCGCATTGCTAATCCATTCTGGCCAAGATTTACGGGAGTATTAGGAGTGTTATTAGGTATAATACCATTAATTCTTGAATTATTCATTGGAATAAATGATAAATTAGCTACAGCTATTAACACTAGATTTTCATCAGCAATTGATGGAAGTATAATATTGTGGATAGAAATAGCATTATTTGGATTCTTCTTAATAACAACAGTAGCAATAATGTTTGCTAATAGACCGCTAAAGGAATCATTATCAAGAAAATTCTATAACATGAAAGTAGAAGTCGAGTAATTAAACTAATACACAATTACTCTTTCTATATTTTCATAAGAGAAAAAATAAGTGAATTCATTTACACTTAGTGGAAACCAATTTACTTTTACATTTAAATACTATAATAGTATAATAAATTTAGGTTTAAAAAATACACTTAGTATAAAAAATACACCAAGCAGCAAAAACAACATAAAATTGAAAAAAACGGTGAAATGAAATTGGCAAGTTTCTTCGTAAAAATGATTGCGAAACAAATGAAAAAACAAAAGGATTATGAATTTGATTTTGATGATCCTGAGGCAATAGCGAATTTTAGGAAAACACTACAAAAAATGTTTTCAATAATGAGAGTTGCAAGTGGTGTCAAGATTGAGCACTTTCAAATAGGGGATATACCCGCAGATAAACACACCTTAAAATCAGAAGTACCTGATTCAATGACAATGTTACATTTACATGGTGGTGGTTATTTTTCTGGCAACTGTGAAATGTACAGACCATTTGTATCAAGTATATGTAAACAATTACAAGTCAATGCCTATAGCATTAGTTATCGCCTTGTCCCTGAACATCCTTATCCCGCAGCTTTAGATGATGCTTTTTATGCCTATAAGTGGTTGTTGGAAGAACAATCAATTCCAGCAGAAAAAATCATCATATTAGGTGATTCAGTAGGAGGAGGATTAGCACTAGCTTTACTACATAGAATTAGTAAACAAAATTTACCTCAACCTAAATGTGTTATAAGCATATCCCCATGGACAGATTTGACGTTTACTAATAATTCATATGTAACTAATAGAGAAGAAGATGCATTTTTTAATTTTACAAATTTAGAAAATGCCGCTAAGAAATATATAGGTAATGACTCTGCAAAGAACCCTGAGATTTCTCCAATTTTTGCTGATTTTGATGGTTTTCCACCTATCTTTCTTCAAGTAGGTTCAACAGAAATGCTACTTGATGATTCCGTAGTAATTGCAGAAAAAATGAGAAAACAAGGAGTTTCTGTAACAATTGATGTTTGGGAAAATCTATTTCATGATTTTCCAATTTTCTCCAGAATGCCTTTAATAGGGAGATTAGCACCTGAGTTCAAACAAGCAATGAAGAATGTGAAAATTTTTGTAGATAATCTATGAACCGAGTTGAAAAATAATGACATATGATCCTGAAAAGATTTGGAAAGAGATGTATGAGCTAATACCTCAGATGCGTGAGGCGGTGAGGAAAGGACTAGAACGGGATTTTGAAACAATAGAACACAATGATTCCCATATACAAAAAGAGCTCTTACTTCTCAACAACGCTTTAAATTTACTTCAGAAAAAATGGACAATGGATTTAATCTATATAATTAGGATTAAAGGAACTCCATCATTCAATGATATTCGTCGAGTACTTCCAGAATTGAATTCACGTACACTATCAGATCGTTTGAAGGAGTTTGAAGAAAATCATATTGCGACTCGAACAGTGCTAAATACACAACCAATTCGAGTTAGTTATACATTAACAAATTTGGGAAATGGAATATATGAGTTGTTAATTCCACTACTTCTTTTTTTTGTTGGAGAAAAAAACAAAATTGATTTGGATCTTAAATTATAAATCTTTAACAAAATGATTGAAAGTAAAATATCCTATTAGTTTTTAGAAGAATTGACTTTCATTAAATGATATAATTAAAAATATCTCCAACAAATTATTAGTTGTAGCTATACAATTTGGTTAATTATGCACTAAATATAAACCACAAATTTCTAGAAAGATTTTAATAGTAACTAAATAACAAAAAAGCAATAGGTGAAATATAATATGAAAGAATTCACTGCTTTCCTCGGACCACAAGGTTTACTAGCATTTGCTATAATTTTCTTAATTTTAGGAGCTTTAGCTGTAACATGGTTAATAATGTATCAAGAAGCTGATCCTGATAGAACATTTAGAGGTGCTGTAGCAAGAGCTTTTGCAACAGCAATGTTTTGGGGTATGGCTATATTTTTGTTCCTTGTACGTTCAGGTTATCTAGCATAATAACCTTATTATTTTCTAATTTTTCATTTATTCTTTCATTTGATCTATTTTTTAAAATAATCTACATCTGCAATTGTCTCGAGGTTTCAAGGATAAAGTTTCGAATTCCATAGTTCCAATATCAGCAAAAAGTAATTTGTTAATCAATATTGGTTCCTCGTTCAACATAATTCTTGTAGCTTCTGCTACTTGTAAACTACCAATAATGTTAATAATTGCAGGATGAATGCCTGTCTCAGAAGAATTAGGTAATTTAGAGTCATCAACATGTCCAAATAAACATTCAAGCCAAACACTATTTCTTACAATAGTCATGGTATTACCGGAAAGCCCGCTTACAGCACCAAATAGAAAAGGGATGTTCTTCTTAAGACATTCAGCATTAATAATTAATCGTGGTTTAAATCGGTCCACAGCATCTATAACAATATCTGTTGATTTACTAACGAGTGAAACATTATCTTGAGTGATTGCTTCTTGGAAAACCTCGATTTCAACATCCGGATTGAGATTTTGGAGAAATTTTTGAGCGATAAGAGCCTTAGGTTTTCCTACATCTTCTTGTCGATACATAATTTGTCTTTGAAGATTTGTTACTTCGACTATGTCATTATCTATTAATCGTAAACGTTTAATTCCCATAGCTACTAATTGAGTAGCTGTAACAGCTCCTAAACCACCGCCACCAATTATTGTAATTATGCTTTTACGGATTTTATCCATGCCTTTTGTACCAATTATTGGTAAAGTAACAAAACGAGAGTATCTAGTTTTACTATATTTTTCACTCATTAATCATTCCCCAAAATTTCTTTTGTGATTTGTTTTGCTGTTTCTAATTGAAAAGAGCTTAATTCATCTTTTAAACTAGTATGAAAATTAGCAAATAATTCCTTAGGCAATCCTCTTTTCTGGTAAGCTTTTTGTTGTAATGCAACATCTAATCGATCAGCTTCAACAACTATTTTAGCTTCAAGACTTTTATTTTCTGTAAACTCTTTATGGTACTCTAATAATTTAATCATTAATTCTTCTGGTAATTTAGCTAAAATTGTTTTCGTAGCATTATCATCTAATTCTCTCTTAAATTCAGAATATTTTTCTGAGCTGAATTTTTTGATGCATCTATCTATATCTTGAGAAATAGATTCAGATAGATCATGTAAAAGAGCCATAATGAGAACTTTTTGTAAATCTAATCGTTTACCTTTTTTAATTTCTTCTAAGGATAAAATTAATGCTATTAAGGATACAAAATAACTATGATCTGCTACGCTTTCTACTTCAGTAAGAGGTACACCTGCAACAACCCAACCACTTCTAATAGTCTGTTTGATCCGTATTGCTTCTTCAAAAAATGCTTGTATATCTTCACTCATTAACTTAACCTCAAATTAGTTATAAGGTAATTTTACACTTTAAATTACTTATACAACTATAATGTTAATTAATAAACTCTTACTAAAAAAAGTAAAAATAGATTAGAAATTAATAAATTTCTAATTTAAGTATAGAATGTTCTTTTTCTTTGAGCTGAATCTGGTCCAGTGGTAGACATTTCTTGTGTTTGATGAGCTAATTCTTGTAGCTTCTTCTTAATTGATTCTGCTTGTTCAGATAATGTATCAGTGTTAATATTTGTGTGTTTGTAAGTATTTATTGTTTTAATAATTGCTGCAGCCCCTCCAGGATCAGGTAAATCTGGACGAGTACCCACAAGGAAAGCATAACCTTCAACATCGGTTATCATTGTTTTGTTTAGAATTGCACCAGCAAAACCTCTAATATAACCACTCTTTAAAGGAGGAATATTGAGTTTTTTCGCTTTCTCGTTTGTTTCAGGTTCAGCAACAAGGTAGACTTTTGCTTCATCATTAGGATCAAGATAAGCAAATCCATCTAAGCAGATTATTTCTTCTGCACCATGCTTCATAGCCCAATCCATAATGGCATCAGCTATATAATAAGCACCATCAGATTCAACAGCACTTTCGCCGATAAAAACAGCTATGTCTAATCCTTCCTTGCCCATTATTCTATATGGATGTCTTAAATAGCCATCAAGAAAAACCGCAACTGGAGGAATGGCTAATCCTTCAACAAATCCAATTGTCTCAAGTTTTAGCTCTTCACTTATAGTTTGTGCGGCAATTGCACCCGCTAATCCCATGCCAGGAAAACCAACAAAGATTGTTTTTACTTTAATATCAGATTTGCAAATACACCTGGCATAAATATTTCCCTCTTTGTTTACTAACGATTCATCGTATTTCAAGGTGTTTCACTCCTTATATAACTAAATAACAATCCTCGATATTAGTTATTTATCTTATGTATACAATTATCCATTCCGATATTAAATGACTTCTTTAGTTAATATCAAAATAAAAATAGAAAACAAAATAATGTAAAGTAAAAAAGCTAATTTAATTTATTTTTACAAAAATAATTGATCGTCGGTGAATTCACTCCCCGACGGTGTCTTTAAAGGTTATTTTTTGCTTTTAATTGTTTTAATCATTTGTTCAATGTGTTTAGAATTTGTACCGCAACATCCACCAAGTACTTCTACATTCAACTTGTAGATTTCAAGCATATCTTTGGCGAATAGTTCAGGACTCTTTGGATAAAGATTCTTACCAGCAACAGTTAATGGTGATCCAGCAGTTGGTTGAATAATAACAGGTTTTTTAGCTACGGCTTTGATTTCTTTTGCTAACCCTATCATTTCAAAACTATCAAGGGTACAACCGCAACCTACTATATCTGCACCAGTTTTTTCTAATTTCTCGATACAAACCTTAACAGGCTCATTATCAACAGGCGTTCGATAGCCTTCAGCTAATTTATCAAATGTCATTGAAGCGATAATAGGTAGTTCGCATTGTTCTTTGACAGCCTTAATAGCTTGTATTGCTTCATCGAGATAATACATTGTCTCAATACTAAATAGATCAACCTTACCACTTAATAATCCTTTAACTTGCTCATCGAATGCTTCATGAAACATTTCTAAGGTATATTCACCACCATCTTTTTCTAATACCGCCGCATTAGGACCAATGTTTCCAGCTACATAACCATCCTTAGGGCAAACATTTTTAGCTAACTCAACTTGCCTAGCATTAATAAGCTCAATTTTACCTTTTAGTTTATCACCTAAGCTAATTCTTGTTGCACCATATGTGTTTGTATGAACAACATCAACTCCAGCATCGAAATAGCTTTTATGAATGTCAGTTATTATCTCAGAAAAATATGGTAAAAATCTTTCACATGATTCTCCAAGCATCAATCCTCTTTCTAATAATTCTGTTCCCATTGCACCATCTGCAAAAATTGTTCGAGTTTTAATCACATCAAGTATGGATTTTTTCATATAAAACCACCAAAATCAAATCATAACTAAGAGATTTGATTTCTCAAAGATAATATACACATATGTTTTAAAAAAAGTTACTTAGACAAAAAGTATTAACTAATGAAAAAATCAAACAAATTTTATTATAATGGTATTTTGTTAAATAATTAAAACAGTATTGTCTATTACTTGTGATTAATTAATGATATGAACTGTTAAAATTGGTGTAATAATGATTTCAATTGGAATAGATATTGGTGGTACATTTACAGATATAATAATTCAAGATAAGATTAGTGGCGCATTACTCAAACAAATTAAAATTTCAACCACACCAAAAAATCCTGAACAAGCTATTATTGATTGTTTCAAAAATGAATTGACTGATGAAGAAAAGCAATTAGTTCAACAGATTTATCATGCGACAACGATTGCTACAAATGCTTTCCTTGGGCAAGTAAATCTTGAATTACCACACACAGCATTAATTACAACCAAAGGCCTTCGGGATGTTCTAGAAATTGGTCGTCAAAGAAGATCTTCATTATATGATTTTAATTTTGAACGTCCTAAACCAATCATCCCAAGAAGATACCGATTTGAAATTTCTGAAAGATTAAATGCTCAAGGAAAAATAACAACTCCTTTAGATGAAGGGGAGTTAGAAAAAATCGGTAAAAAGATTGAAAGTGAAAAGATTATTAGTTTGGCAATTTCATTATTGCATTCCTATAAAAACAATAAACATGAAAAAATAATTGCCGATTATTTTACAAAAAATTACCCAAATTTGTATGTATCAACTAGTTATGAAGTCTCACCTGAGCATAGAGAATTTGAACGAACCAGCACTACAGCAATTAATTCCTTGTTAATGCCCTTGGTTTCAAAATATGTTAAATCATTAACAGACTCATTTGAGAAGTTTGGAATTATAGCGCCATTATTTATTATGCAAAGTAGTGGTGGTGTAAGCAAGTCAGATCAGATACAGAAATTACCAGTTAGTATTATTGAAAGCGGTCCCTCAGCAGGGGTAGTAGCATCGAGGTTCATAGCTGATTATTTAGATTTGCCCAGCATTCTTTCATTTGATATGGGTGGAACAACAGCGAAAGCTGGAACCATAGTAAACAAAACCATTTCATTAACTTCAGAATATGAAGTTGGTGGAGAAGTTCATAGCGGACGGATAACAAAAGGGAGTGGTTATCCAGCAAGGTATCCTTTTATTGATTTAGCTGAAATATCATCTGGTGGAGGGTCAATAGCTTGGGTTGATGAAGGTTTTGCTTTACATGTGGGACCAATAAGTGCTGGGTCCGATCCTGGTCCTGCTTGTTATGGTCGAAATGGTGAAAATCCAACTATCACTGACGCTAATATGTTTCTCGGTAGATTGAATCCAAAAGGCCTCTTAAATGAAACATTTACAGTATACCCCAAATTATCCGAGAAATCAATCAAAGAAAAAATCGCTGATAAATTAGGTATTAGTATTGTTGAAGCTACAACAGGTATAATTAAAATCGCAAATATTAACATGAGTAGAATTTTACGAATTGTTACTGTTGAAAGGGGATTAGATCCACGAGACTTCATTTTATTAGCTTTTGGAGGAGCGGGACCATTACATGCATGTGCGTTAGCAGAGGAACTCTCGATTAAAGAAATATTAATCCCAAATAATCCTGGTTTATTCTCAGCTATGGGTTTATTATTTACAGATGTTAAACACACTTTTGTTAAATCAATAAGAGCTGATTTAGCGGGTATAAATCATAAGAGTTTAGAGAAGGATTTCCAACAACTCGAAGGAATGGGTGAATCAGTTCTTGTAGAAGAAAGTTTCAGCAAACAATCTATCCAACACCAAAGAATTGTTGATTTGCGATATGCTGGTCAAGGATTTGAATTATTCATTCCTATTTCAAATATTAAACTTCAAAATGATGATTGTTCTGATAAAATAAAGAAGCTGTTTCAAGAAAAACATGAAGCAATTTATGGCTATATTCTCGAAACTGAACCAATAGAGCTTGTAAATATTCGAGTAAATTCCCTTGGTGTAATTAAGAAACCAAAATTGACAAAAGTATCAATCGGTTCTAAAAAACCACCGAAAGATGCCATTATTGGTTCGCGTAAGGTGTTTTTTGAAGAAATGAACGATTTCATTGACACTGATATTTACTCTCGAGATAAACTAGTTGCAAATATTGAATTGGTGGGACCAGCAGTAATTGAACAATATGATACCACAACAATAGTCAATCCAAACTGGAAAGCAAAATTGGATGAATATGGATTGATCCATTTAACAAGGAAGTGAAAAAATGTCGGAATATAATGTTGATGCAATTACTCGAGAGGTCATTCGTGGGGGTCTTGAATATATCGCTGAAGAAATGGGTATTATACTACGAAATGCTGCTTATAGTACAAACATAAAAGAACGAATGGATCATAGTTGTTCTTTATTTGATTTTCATGGTCGAATGATGGCTCAAGCGGAACATATACCTGTGCACCTTGGTGCTATGCCTTTAACAGTAAAGAGTGTAATGGAGGCTTTTGAAGGAGATATCTCCAAAGGTGACTCATTTATTTTAAATGATCCTTACTTGGGAGGAACACATCTACCAGACATAACAATTGTTACACCTCTATTCTATAATGAAGAATTAGTTGGTTATTCTGTTAGTAGAGCCCATCATAATGATATTGGTGGTATGACACCAGGTTCAATGCCAGGAAATGCCACTGATGTTTATCAAGAAGGGTTACGAATTCCACCAATAAAGATAGTCTCTAAGGGAGAAGTAAATAATGATATATTGAATTTAATTATGTTAAATTCACGAACACCTAAAATTAGAAAAGGAGATCTTATGGCTCAGTTATCTGCTAATTGGACTGGACAAAAGAGATTAGTGGAATTAATCGATCAGAGAGGTCTTCAAACATATAAACTTGCAGTAGATGATATTTTAGACTATTCCGAACGAAGATTTCTAGCTATCATCAAAGATTTTCCAATAGCAACAGCTGAAGCAATAGATTTTATGGATAATGATGGCATCTCTACTGATGAAATTAAATTAGCTGTTAGAATACAAACAAATAATGATAATATAATGTTTGATTTCACCGGAACTTCAAAACAAGTAAATGGTGCAATAAATTGTCCATATGCAGTTACATTATCAGGTTCTTATTATGTTCTACGTTGTATAACAGATCCAACAATCCCAGCAAATGAAGGATTATATCGTCATTTGGAGGTCAAGGTTCCAAAGGGATCATTATTAAATGCCTTGCCACCTGCAGCTGTCGTTGGAGGTAATGTTGAAACCTCTCAAAGAGTGGTAGATACTTTACTAAAAGCATTCTCAAAAATAATTCCAGAAAGAATTCCAGCTGCATCACAAGGGACAATGAATAATTTAATTATTGGTGGAATGGATGAATCAAACAATCCATTCACTTTTTATGAAACAATTGGTGGTGGATCTGGTGCTAGAAAGAATAAGGATGGTGTTGATGGCATTCACACAAACATGACAAATACAATGAACACTCCAATTGAGGAAATAGAAGTTCGTTATCCTTTGATTGTTTTGGAATATTCATTTAGGGAAAATAGTGGTGGTGATGGTAAATATAGAGGTGGCTTAGGTATTAGAAGAATATTTCAAACAAAAGTTCCTGTTATTGTTAGCTTATTAGGAGAAAGACAACAACATGCGCCATGGGGGGTACAAGGTGGAGCTGATGGAATGAAAGGGCAATATTTTAAGATAACTACTGATGGAAAGAAAGAACATTTACTTGGAAAAGGCACAGTGAGATTTAATGCTAATGAAATAATAGTGATAGAAACTCCTGGTGGAGGGGGATTAGGGAAGAAAAGTGAAAGGAATAAACAACTAAAAACTGAAGATAATTTGAATGAAAAAACAACTAACTGATTTTTTAATAAAAATGTCCTAAATCATAAGGTTTTTTTATGTTCAGAAGACAAAATCATACGTAATTTGATTACTTACACTAAAATGGGGTAACTCTATGCCTGAATCATCAAATATTGAGAGTTCTAGAGGAAAGAAATTTGAGGTTCCTCCTAAATTAGATAAAATTCTCAATGATGCTGAATGGTATAAAAAAGTAATAGAAACAATGGCTGATGGGGTTATAGCCACTGATATGAATCAAACAATTGTTTATGTTAATACTAAACTTTTGAAGATGTTACGTTATAGTTCAGAAGAATTGCTTGGAACAAATTCCTATGCTATTGTTGTTGAAGAAGATAGAAATAAAGTAATACGCGAAACAGAACGAAGATATCAAGAGAAATCATCAACACAATACGAAGTATCCATGAAATCAAAATACGGCACAAAAATACCTGTTTTAATCACAGGAACTCCTATTTTAGCTGAAGGGGGAGAAACGATAGGAACTTATGCTTTAGTCACTGATATCAGTGATAGAAAGCTTGTAGAAAAAGAATTGCGAAATAAAAATATCGAGCTACAAACACTCTATAATAATTTGCTACAATTATATGAGCAGCTAGGATCAATTTTAGCAGAAACAACCAATATTCATACGGAGATTTATCTTTTCACTTCAAAAGAGTGTGTGTATTGTGCTCCTGCTGAGGAAGTGTTACAAGAAGTATTAGCAGCATATGGTGGAAAAATAACTTATCGTAAAGTCGATATTGATGAAGAGCCAGAGCTAGCAGAAAAATATGAAGTAATGTCATTACCAACAATAGCTATTGGGGAAGAAAAATTAACCGCTGTACCAGATATGTATAAATTACACTCAGCACTCTTCAGTGCCTTGGTACCAGAAGAAAAGTTCAGAAGAACAAGACAAGAATTGGACAATATTATAACCTACTCACCTATAGCAATTTTCACCATTAATAATGAAGGAATTTTGACGAGTGCAAATCCACTTGTTGAAATGATGATGGGAAAGAAAAGAAGCGATCTTATTGGTAAAAATATCATTTTTAGCAATGGGAAAGGTGAGAAAATCAAGAATCATGATCT
>JAEORJ010000098.1 GCA_016840945.1 Candidatus Gerdarchaeota archaeon | reverse complement strand
GAAATAAAATATTTTTCTCACTCAAATGAGAAAACTTAAATACTAGTATGAGAATATATTCCTACTTGTGTAAAAAATATTTGATGTGAGGAAATATGACTGAACTCAAAAAAGATAATCAAAACGAAAAAAGTAAACAAAAAGATAATGAGAAAGCCCGAATATTACTCACAATGTATTATTCAGATGGCTTAATTTAGAGGAAAAGACCCGAATATGATCTGGATGTGTTCCAAAATGAAACAAGATAAAAATCTAAGGAAAAATTACAGAAAAGAACTGAAACTTGCAATAAGCAGTTTAACGCTAATTAAACCAATTATGTATAGGTAAAGAAAAAAAATTGAGTTGTCAATAACGCTCAAAAATTGAAGTCCAAGCAGATACGGAACAGCCAGAATTCGATTCACCCTAAAAAATTGGAAGGTAATAATATTATCCAAGTCGATATTATTGCCTTCCCTTTCCACAGGGTAAAAAACTTATTTTTATGAATCATTTTTTGTCAGATATTTTCGCTTTCACTTACCTCTTGAGTAATTCTTAAAACCATTTAAGATAACGTGACTATATCACTTTAGGTGAAAGCTCATGAGCAAAAAAACAACTATTTTGATGTCGAATGTAGCTGTTCTTTTAGTTATATTATTTGTCAGCTCTTCTTTTACAACTCAGGGAGTTATTCCAGGTTTTGTTGCTGGTGAAGTATATTACTTCAGTGAAAAAGCTGATACTGAAGTAATCTATACAAACACTGAATATAATACCTCTGATACGTTAAGTGTTGTAACTCAATTTGAAACCTCAATAAATGTAACTGGCATTGATATACGTACAGAACGCTTTTACGCATTTTACACTAACAATTATGGCACCTCATATTTTAGCTTACAATATGGTGTAGATTTTATTACTACAAATTATTTCCATTTGCCAAACTTGTTGTATGCCGATTATGTTTGGGATTATAGTAAAAATGAAACAGTACTCCAAGCGTTTGACTTTGGTTTTTATTATTGGTATTTAGTTGAACCTGATTGGGCTATATTCAATGAAGAATTCGTTGAAATATTTAATGAATCAGAAATCATTGATACAGTAGATGATCCTTATCAACCTATTACCTACAACATCACTTTAGGGGATTTTCTTTCTAGCTTGAATGGTTATTCAGTTAATGGTAAAAATAATTTAGCTGATGGTTTAGCACAATGTGATTCAAAGAATATGAAGTTTACTTTCTACTTTGATCTTACTAATGTTTACAAATATGCAGTTTTTAATGCTACTTTGGGTTATAATCAGTATTATCTTTTTAATGATTTTACATTTGAGTATGGTTTAGAATTCAAAGATGATGGAATACTTAATCATTTCTGGTATCAATACATTTATGATAAAACTCAAGATGCCTTAAATCTTCAATATGATTATCTTTGGGAAGTGGTCTATGGAGAATTAAAAGCTTTATCTGCAGACTTTCCTTATTGGTTAGTATTTCCCACTTTAGCTATTTCATCCCTAGTTATCACTATAAAAAGGAGAAGATCAAATAAATGAGGAGTGTATTTACAATGAAAAACAGAACAAAAATCTTAATCACAATTTGTGCTACAATGACTTTACTATTACTAACAAATGTTAATTTCATACAAGCAGCAGATATTTCTTGGGAAGTTGGTGATAATTATTATTACGGTTATAGACTTGATATATGGGATTCCATGTATTATGTTGAGGATGATATAGAGTATTATCAAGGAATTAATGAAGAAGGCTTAGAATTCCTTAACATTACAAGTATAGATAATGTCACTCAAATAATCTATTATGATGTCGTCTCAGCAGGATCAATAACACATGATAATACGCTATATAGTGCTGATTTTATCGTCAATAATTACTTTGATTTGGACACTATGTTTTTAGTTGATTATACTTGGAATTATGAAGACAATTCAACTAAACTTAATAGTTTTAGTTTTGGTTTATCGTTTGATTATTTTATTGAGGCAAATTGGTCCTTAATAAATTCTGGAATTGTTAATGCTTTTAATACTTCGGGAATAATTGATACAGTAGCTGATCCATACATAGCAGTTATTTACAATATTACTTTAGGTGAAATGCTAAACAATATCAGTTTTTCAATTAATGGTGTGAAAGATGATTTAACAGCAGGATTAGCTACCTTGACTTCAACTAACAGACAATTTCATTTTACATTTGACTGTTCAGATGTATTAGAAGTTGGTGTTTATAACAGCACAGCAGGTTATGATAACAATTATCCAATTAAAACTTACATAGTTGGTTATGATGCAGATTACACCATTGATGGAAGATTAGATTACATAAAAACACTTACGCATTATAGATATGAATTAGATGATTTTCAAGAAGAATTTTATCAACTAATAGCTTATCAATTAGGTGGAATTCCAACAGAAACCAATAATTTCGCTTATCTAACCATTGTTCCATCAATAGCAACAATAGTAATAATAATCAAAATTAAACAAAAGAGAAGATAATTCATCTTTTCTTTTTCTATTTTTTTCCTTTCATATATCCTCATTAGTAACTCTTTTATTAATAAAGACTTTAATTGAATATAGCATTATTGGAGTTAAATGCGTATGAGCAAAAAAACAATGATTTTGATGATGACCAGTATGGCAGTAATTGCCTTAATATCTTTTAGTCCTATCCTGACCTCAGCTGCTACTCGAGGTTGGAATCCAGGTGATATTATCATTTGGGGTTGGCGAGAAGATGTAGAAAACACTACTTTAGATAATGAAGAAGGTGTTGCTTATTCAAGTACAACTACTTCTGGTGGAGATGAAGAATATAATATAACTGCTATTAATATACTAGATAAAGAATACGATGCCTATCTTACTAGTACTATGGGTAGTACTTTTCTTAATGATCGTACTTATGACCCTGAAGATTTTGTTAGTGCTGAATTAGATATATTCGATTTTATTGACGAAATTAATTACTATTGGGATTATGAACAGAATCAAAGTGTTCTTGCACTATTTAGTACTAATATTGATCCATGGTATCTTATAGATCCTGATTGGGCTGTAATCAATGAAGGGTTTGTAGATATGTTAAATGGCACTATATTACTAGATACTTTAAATGATCCTTATGAACCAATTGTCTATAACTATACTCTTGCTGATGTTTTAGGTAGTTTCAGTATCAAAATTATGGGTAAAAATAGTTTAAATAATTCATTATCCCAATTTACTGATAATAAGAATAAATGGACATTTGAATTTGATTTAACAGGTACAATGTACTATAGATATTATAATGGTTCTATGTGGATTTATCAAATATTTGACAAATACATAGAATCTTGGGAAATCAGTTATTCTGATGATGGAATTCTTAATGAAGTAAAATACACTCTTGAATATCAAAGAACAATAGATGATATAATTGTTGGTTTCAATTATGTATACTACTTTACCATTGGTGGAATGAAATCCGCTGCTGCTAATTTTGCTACTTATTCTGCAATCGCAGGATTGTTATGTCTAGGCACTCTAGTGACTATTATTAGGAAAAAGAAGAGATAATTTATTCAAAATCTTTTCTTTTCTATTTTTTTATTTTAAATTTAATTATTTCTTAATAATATAAATACCTCAATTACAATACTATTATTTTATTGAGGTCAAGATTTAATATTAAAAAATGCATAGTTTACTTAGTGATGAAATTGAAAATTTATTCATTTGTTGTTAATGATGATAATGGATTCAGTCCAAATCCATTTTGGGATTATTGTACTATAGCGGTTGGACAAGAATTAATTCGTCATTTAGCTAAAGTAGGTGATTGGATTGTGGGTTTAAAAGAAAAATCATCAAAGCTTGAGGATCATTCATTGCTTTTTGCTATGCAAATTACTGAAAAATTAACTTTCAAAGAATATTGGGAGAATCCAAGATTTCAAGTAAAAAAGCCAGATTTTACTCTTGATGAACAAATATATCATGTTGGTGATAATTTTTACGAACCCGATAAAAAAGGATTCAAACAACATTATTCTTTACACTCGAGAGATTACTTTGACTCAGATGAAAACTGGGAAGAGCAAAAAAGGGAAGACATTCAAGGTGAATATGTCTTAATATCCGAAAAGAAATACTTCCATTATTTTGGAAAGAAACCTGAACCTCTACCATCCACTGAACTAATTGATGTTCTATATTGCGATATAGGTCATAAATGCATAGCTGATCCAGAAGCACCTAAAGATTTCTTAGATTTTATTAAGAAACTCAAGAAAGAGAAGAAATTTGGTTTCATTAATCCTCCAGAGAATTGGCCAAGTAAGGATGATTCATGGAAACAATGTGAACCTTGAATTTTTCACTCTTTTTTTTCTAGTAGCTGTTTTTATTAATCACTAATTATAACATTTGTACTGAGAATACTCTGTAGAAAAAATTAAAAAATCAAAGTCTTATAAAAATAAGACAGAGCTGAGTTTTATGAATGATAAATCAAAGTTAGTATTTAATGTTAATGAGATTAGTGCGGATTTATCATTAGAAGAAATAGTTGCTATGATTTCTACGGGTAATAGAACCTCACCTGAGTATGGTCTCACTATCATGATCCTTAAAACATTACTAGGAGCAAAAAAAGAGATTACAAAAAGTGAAATGTATGACCTCTACATGAGAAATCGAGAGCATATCTCAAAAGCAAGCTATTATAGGATTCTAAATAGGCTTATTCAAAGGGGTATGGTTGTTTATGATGATGCAGATGAAGTCTATCGTCCATCTGTTTTATTTGCTAATGCACTACAAAGATTAGCAATAGCTTGGGAGTCAATTATTCTGGAATGATCATTTCTAACAAACTTAAAAAATATAATTAGCTAATTTAAGCTATTAATCAGAAAAAATAAATTCTTAAAAGCAAATTTGGGGATAATGTGATGGCAGAAACAGCTGAAGGTATAGAGAGTCATTATATAGATACTTCAAAATGGGATTTTACTAATTTAACACCTCTAAAGAAACGCAATGCTATTTTTTGGATGGTGGCTTTTGTAGTAACCGGTGGTCTATCATCAATAATTCATCTTTGGCTAAGTTACAATGATATCAATGAATTATACAAGTATCCTAAAGGTGATGTTGATTTTTCACCTAATAATATTACTATCAAAACTTTCCTATTTGGTTGGTTTACCTGCACTTTGATAACATTTGGTATGTTCATAATATTTTATCCATACTATTTGAAATTTGAATCATTAAATGAATATTTAGAAAAACATCCAATAAAACAACAAACTAAAACCATTGGTGGGATTGGATATGCTCTAACTGGATTTTTCTTCATTTTATCTTTACTAGGAGGTTTATTTGCAGGTGATGTGGTCAATCTTTTTACAGTTAGTAATCCTAGTGTAGCTACATTTCTCACTGTTCTATCAATTATACTATACATTTTTGCGGGTATACTTTACATACTTAAGGTTTATTTTAATCTCAATTGGCAACAAGCATATAATGAAAGAGCGGAAATACTAAATCAATATCTTGTAAAAAAGAACTGATTACAAGATATCTCTCTTTTCTAATTCATTTCGAATATCTTGAGATGATAAGTGAATATATTTCAAAACATTATTGATATTTCGGTGTCTTGTTATTCTTCTTACCCAACCTATATCTAATCCTTGTTTTATTAGGTTCGTCGCTCTGCTATGCCTTAATGTATAATACCTAACATCAAAACCTGCTTCTTGAGCTATAGGTCTGAAAACGTGTGTAGCAAAATTATTAGCATGATATTTTTTACCCATTTTTGTTGGAAATAAAATCTCACCTTTATTACTAAGGTTAATTTCATTAAGATACTCTATCAATATTTTCGTTAATTTATTGGAAATTGGTACTGCCTGAGGTTGAGAGTGTTTTAATGGTTTTTCAATGAATACTTCTTTCTTTTCAAGATCAAGATGTTTTAAACGTAAGTCACATAATTCATCAGTTCGTAAAGCTGCTTCATATGCTAAATATATCATTGTTTTTAGCTTTAATCCATCAAAATAGAAACATACTTCAGGATATATTCTTTGTATAGAAGATTTGTAATTTTTTGGCTCTCGATATTTCTTGCATTTTTCACAATCAATACATGATATTTGTTTATGTAAATAAGTGCAATAATTAGCTGCTGTTTCAGCTATTTTATCTATCTGGTTAGATGATAATACATCAGGATTAAAATTTTCATCATATTTTGGACTAGGGATTTTGGTCCAATTTAATTGTTTATCATTAACTTCGAGGAATTTCTTAATTGCGGCAAGATATTTATAGATACTTCTTCCATTAAGGGCATCAGTTTCTTTTCTAAATTTCTCAAGTTCCTGTATTGTAGGTTCTCTATTATATTCTTTAATGAAAGCTCTAATAGCTCGTTGTTTTCTTAACCAAAGTTGGAATTTAGTGATATCATTTTCTTTTAGATTTTCATAATTTACTTTCTCATCATCAAGATATTGTTTAAACCATTCAAGAATATCCATATATTGCCTAATTGTATGTTCGGATCGTTGTTCAATTTCAAGGAAATCTTTGAATGAAACAATATCATTATTAATCATTATTAACACTAAAAGAATAGTATTAATTATTTAATTAAAAATCAACGTACTATCTATTATCATATATCCATATTACTTCTAGTATTTTGACAAAAAAGCACTATACCAAAAGAAAAAAATAGTTAATTTATGATTACTTAATATTGATTTTGTCTCTAAAAATATCTATTTAAATAAAAAGACTATCAATAAAGCGACCTAATTACAAAGTGGATTAAATGAGTAAAAAGAAAAAAAATACTCAAAATTCCAATTTCAAGGAAGAAAAATTAGATTATACATCGTTACTAAATGAATATGAAAAAACTATTCGGGAACTTGAAGATGTTAAATTGCGTTTTGATTCTCTTTTTGAAATGACAAATGATGCAATTATTATAATGGATTTAAATACAAGTCAATATTTAATGGCTAATAAAAAAGCTGCTGAGCTTTTAGGCTTTTCATTAAGCAATGTTTCAAAATATAAAGCTCAAGATTTTCTCATTAAAAATGAATTAGCAGATAGTAAAGTGAAATTAAAGGAATTATTAGAAGGAAATATATTACCAATATATGAGCGAACTTTCACTCGATTAGATGGCACTTCATTTATTGGGGAAGTTAATTTGTCGTTAATTGAAGATAAAATAACTGGTAAAAGATTTATTCAAAGTATTATAAGAGATGTTAGTGCTCGAAAAATCGCTGAAGATACTCTCAAAAGGGATAGAACTGTTTATCACAATATCGCTCAAATTGCCATCGAAGCTAAAGATATACAAGATTTTTGTAATAGCGTACTATCACAAATGCTTCATTATTTAGATTTTGAATTTGGTTCATTAAGGGTCTACGATAAAGAGAAACAACAATTAATTCCAATATCAATAATTGGCTTAGCACAAAAATTAATTCCTGAATTGAAACCTATGAGTTTAGACGACACCAAATATATTATTTCTGAAAGTATCAGCAAACGAAAACCTTTGTTTGCTCCTGATGTTTCAAAAGTGCCTGAATTAATCAAATTTAAAGATAGAATAAAAAAATTCAATATGAACTCGTTAATCTCATGGCCCATTTTAGATTCAAAAAATGAGATTTTAGGTTCTATTCAATTATCATCGAGTAAAATAAAAGAAATTCCTGAATCAGATAAAATATTCTTTGAATCGATTGCACATTTATTAGCAACTGCTTTAGAACGGTTACAAACACAAGAAGCTCTATCATTAGTTTTCAGTGAAAGAAAGGAACTTGAGAAAATAATTAACTTATCACCTGCTGTAGTAATACTTTGGAAGAATCAACAAGGCTGGCCATTAGAATTTGTATCAGATAATATAAAGCAATTTGGTTATTCGCCTGAAGACTTTATTTCAGGTAAAATCAAATATAGTGATATTATTCATCCTGATTTTTCAGCTAATAATATTCTTATTGGTGATACAATTAATGAAAATAATTTTCCCTATGAGTTTCCAATTGAATATAAAATTTTAACAAAAGATGGTACATCTAAATGGGTCATTGAATATTCCACTCCTAGAAGAAATGAAAAAGGAAAGATTACTCATTTCTATGGTATAGTACTTGATATTACAGATAGACGATTAAATGAAGAATTACTACAAAGAGATCGTAGCGCATTTCAAATAATAGCTGAAGCAGCAGCTATTTCCTTTAATATAACACAGTTATGTCAAAATATTTTGAGTGGTTTAATAAAAATCTTTGAATTTGATGTAGGTAGTATCAGACTTTATAATCCATCTTATAAATCATTAGATCTTGTAGCAAACGTAGGAATAAAAGAGTTAGTTGATAAACCAAAAAATAGAATACATATATCTAATTTGGATTTTATTAATGCATTAGTTGCTAGAACAAAAGAACCTGTTTTTGCCCCTGATTTTATGAATTTCAATATTGCTGAACAATATAAAGAAAATATGAGGAAAATAAACATAAAATCAATGATAACCTGGCCAATTTTAGATGCGCAAGGGAATCTTATTGCAGTTTTACAATTAGTATCCAAATCAATTAAGAAACTGTTAGAAGAAGATAAATTTGTTTTCGAGACTTTAGCTAAAGCATTTGCTATTACCTTAGAAAGGATGAATGCAGAAGAACTACAACGTGAAAGTGAGGAGAAGTTTAGAGCTTTAGCTGAGCAATCACTTACCGGATTTCTTATTTTCAAGGCCGATGGTGAAATTCTATTTGTAAATCAACATTTAATACATTTAACAGGGTATGAAGTTGATGAAGTAATAAATAGCGGTTTTCCAAAGTTACTTGATGTAGTTAAAGCTAAAAACAAAGAGGTTTTACAAAAATTTGTTATTAATACACAACAAGGAAAAACCACTAATTCAATAACCAGTGAATTAGTGATTCACAAGAAAAATGATGAACAACTTTGGTTATCCATTACTTTAACTCCGATTACTATAAGAAACGAAAAAGTATTTACTGCATTACTAATTGATATTACTAAAGAAAAACTCGCTCAATTAGAATTACAAAATGAAAGAGAAATACTTGAGATTATCTCAGAAGCAACAGCAAAGTCAATTACAATACAAGAATTATCAAATTATGTTCTTTTTGGAATAATCAAAGTACTTAATTTTGATGTTGGATCAATACGAATGTTCGATAAAGAAAACCAATTTCTAATTGTTTCAGCAGAATATGGTTTTACTAATAATGATGAAGAACAAAACATGCTTAAGCCTATTTCTGTAAATGATAAAAATAGCCTTATTGCAGAATTAGCTAGAAGGAAAACAGCTATTTTTACAACAGATGTTAAAAACGATAAATTTCTCAGAAAATATGAAATTGTTAGAAAATTAGATATCATCTCATATATCTCAGTACCCATCATTAGTAGCACTGGTAAATATTATGGTATAATGCAATTAGGGGCTAAAGTAAAAAATAAATTTTCAATGGAAATCAAGAAGTTATTTGATTCTACAATTGATATTTTAACTACCGCTATAGAAAAATTAGAAGTATTAGAAGAATTAAGAAAAAGTGAAGAGAGATTTAAACATACTATTGATACTATGGATGATGGAATTACTATTATAGAAAACAATCAAGTAGTTTATGTTAATAAAAGAGCTTGTGAAATTTTTGGTTGCCCCGAGGAAGAATTGCTAAACATCAGTAAACTAGATTTTATTACTCCTGAAAGTTATGATAATTATCTTTTAGATATAGAGGAGATAATTAGCAGCCAGAAAAGTGTAGCTGAATTTGAGTATTGGATTGTTCGAAAAGATGGTTCCCGAAGATTTGTTAAAAATAAACATTATTTTGAGTTTGAAGATGGGAAGCCCAAAGACCTGATAATATCTACTACAGATATAACTGAAACTAAATTAGCTCAAGAAGCGATAATTAGACTTAATGAAGAATTAGAAGATAGAGTAAGGTTAAGAACAGCACAGTTAGAACAAGTTAATAAAGAGCTTGAAGCGTTTTCTTATTCTGTATCTCACGACCTTAGAACACCATTAAGAAGCATAGATGGTTTTAGTCTCGCGTTATTAGAAGATTACTCAAATTCTTTAGACAATACTGCTAAAGATTATCTTAGTAGAGTTCGTGAAGCAACGAAAAGAATGAGTAATCTAATTGATGATTTATTATCATTATCAAGATTAACTCGTAAAGAATTAGTAAAAGAAACCGTGAATTTGAGTGAATTAACAGAAAAAATAATGCAAGATTTCAAAGACTCGGATAAGGACAGGAAAGTTAAAACTAAAGTAATGAAGAATCTTGTTGCTAATGCTGATCTAACCTTGATTAGAACTGTACTAGAAAACTTAATAGGTAATGCATGGAAATTTACTAGTAGAAAATCAATAGCTAGTATAGAATTTGGTATGAAAGTAATCGATAAAGCAGAAGTTTTCTACATTAAAGATAATGGAGTCGGCTTTAATACGGCTTATAGCGATAAGCTATTTGCAGCTTTTCAACGATTGCATTCAGATGCTGATTTAGAAGGCACAGGTATTGGTTTAACTATCGTCCAAAGAATAATTAGTCGCCATGGAGGAGAAATCTGGGCTGAAAGTAAAATTAATGATGGTTCAACATTCTATTTTACTTTACCAAAATAAAGGAGTTTGGATAATTAGTGCGGAAAGTAATTTTACTTATTGAAGATAATCCCGATGATGTCTTATTAACACAAAGAGCTTTTAATAAAAGTAATATTTTAAATGAGCTTATAGTTGTCAATAATGGCGAAGAAGCTCTTGACTATCTTTTTTGTAAAGGAAAATATAAGGATCGTGATTTCAATGAATTACCTGAATTAATTCTATTGGATCTTAAAATGCCAAAAATGGATGGACTAGATGTTTTAAAGCGTATTCGAGAAGATAATAGAGTAAAACATTTACCTGTTGTAATATTGACAACTTCAAAAGAAGAAAATGATATAATTCGAAGCTATTGTTTAGGTGCAAATTCATATATAACAAAACCAGTCGATTTTGATCAATTTGTTGAAGCAGTGAAACAATTAGGACTCTATTGGCTTGTATTGAACCAACAACCAAAAACTAATTGCTGTGATAAATATGATTGAATATTTAAAGATATTATTTATAGAAGATTCAGAAGACGATGCTTTATTAATGTCTTTAACTATGAAAAATGTTTGTTCAAATATTGATTTTAAAAGGGTTGATACAAAGGATAAATTAAAAGAAGCATTAGAAAATAAAGAATGGGACCTTATAATTGTTGATAATGCTTTACCACAATTTACTGCTATAGAAGCTATTACTTTAATAAACGATTTTAATCCAGAAATTCCAATGATTTGTGTTTCAGGTTCGGATATATATACAATGAAGGATCAATATCTTGAAGCCGGAGCAAAAGCATTTATCCTTAAAGATAACCCAAAATTATTAACTAAGACTATAGAAGAAATCTTTCAGAGCCTTATTAAAAAGAGTGATTTATGAAACGCTTAGAGAAAGATGGCTCTACTCTAAGCATTTCATCGTTTTATATCCGTCTCAGGACTTGAGTTTTCTAAGATGATGATTTTTTTATTATACAGATGCTCCACACTGTGAACAATATTGTGTGTCTTTGGAGGTCAATGGTGAACCACAAGAAGCGCAGAAACGTGTAGATGAACTTGTTGATCTTGGAGCTGTTTCTCTCTTTTGAACTGCCTGTGAACTAACATTATCTTGGGCCGCTTTTTCAGCTCTTTTATTTGCTTCTTCAATATAGTGTGAAGTGGCTATTAATTTAATGAGAAATGTCAATGATGTTACACCCAATAAAAAGCCCAAAATTGATATTGGAATTATATGCCCCCAAGGAACAATTTCTATGTCAATATTAACTTCCACATACTCAATATTATTATTGAATAATACAAAATAATATACTTCTTCATATGGAACTTTCAAATTATTTACGGATAAATGTGCTTGTTCGTAATAATAAGTCGAATTCAAAATTTCAGGTTCAGGTGTGCCATCTAAAATCCATTGTTCAAAATACTCACTATCCATTACTGAAAAAATGATTTTTAGAGGATCAGTTGAGGTGAACAAAGTTTCATTATATAACCATGATCTAATATAGAGATCTAATCGAGATGATTCTCTTACTTCAGTATTAAAATAAACATAATCTCCAGGGTCAATAATTGTATCATATGTGCTAAATTCTGTAGTATTTCTCTCAATATTTATACCTTCAATTATTACAGGTATAGCTAGTCCTATAGATAGAAAAATCATCCATACTGACAAGGCTGTTATGTATTTCGTTTTTGACATCTTTTGAACTCCTATTTTTTTCATTTCAATGTCTTAAATTAGTAGTTACTACTTGAGTGGTTACCTTTATATACCTATCTTTATCATTTATATTTAGCAGAAGCTATTAAGAAGCAAGTTATTTTGTGTGATTGGAATGGATATCAGTGAAGAACTAATTGATGGATTAGCAAAAATCGGTTTATCTACAAATCAAGTCAAGGTCTATATTGCTAATCTTATCATAGGGGAAGCAACAGCTTATGTACTGGCTAAAGAAGCAGGTGTTCCAAGAGCAAAAGTTTACGAGGTTCTTGATAGTTTAGTTGATTTGGGTTTCATTGTCAAAACACCAACTGAAAAAGGGACGTTATTTACAGCCCTCTCTTCTGAAATCACCATTGATAAATCCGTTCAAGAATTAGTTTCAACAATTGCTAATGTTAAAGAAAGAATTGATGATTTACAAGAGAGTCATGTTGCGAAAATAAGTGAACCACCTGTAATGGTTATTAATAACAGTGATGTTTTATTGGAAATGGTAAAGAATGGCTCCTTTACTGAGGCTTGGATAGATAGTCGTATGGAATTTGCTCAGAAATTACGATTAATTCTTAGTAATCAAGATTGTTTTTTGCACTCAATTAGCTCTACTACTCCCTTGATGCTAATTATTGGCCCTGAAGAAGCATTCTATGCTAGAGGTAGAAATGGTTCCAGATTAATCATTAAATTTTCACGTGGTATACTTCAACAAATTTTGGAATTAAATAAAACATCTGAAATTGATTCGGATTCCATTGGCACAAAGAAACCGAGTGTTCGTATAATTAGTGAAACAACAATAATTGATCTAGAAGATCGAATAAAAACTATAATTCCGGGTTTCGATTGGAAAACTGAGTCTATTCTATTTTGGGGTAAAATGGAATCAGTTCAGGGGGCATTTGATGTTGATATTCCTTGTGATTGCATTATCACTGAGAATAGACTATTATTTGGTTCAGATGATGGTAAAGTTTGGGCAAGAGCTGTAAAGTTTATTATTAAAACTGTGCACAGAAAAGGTTCTATAACAATTATTTTTCAAAAAATTGGTGGAACCGAAGAAATCACCATAAAATCACTATCTTACTCTAAAATAATTGATAATATCATAAAATTACTCCATAAATAAATAAACAATAGAAGATTATTTTTTCAACAATTATTTAAAAGATTAGAGAGATTATTTTCTCGAGAGTATGATTACTATGAGTCAAAAACGATCACCAAAATTAGGTTTTCTTGTAACACATGGAACAGATACAATGTCATGGGGATTATCAGCTATTAGATATATCCTGAAAAATCTCCCAACTAATGTAGCAATAACAGGATCACAAGTACCTCTTAGTTTTCAATTCTCATCTTCAGATGTGTATCCGAATGTTGAAAATTCGATTAAGCTTTTAACACAATTAACGGGACCAGAAATCTTTGTTGTTTTCAATAATGGTAAAGCAGCATTTCAAGATGCTTTATGGAAATATGATAAGTGGTCACCCGATGCTTTTAGCGGTGAAGAATTAGCAACAATTTCCTTAGATGAAATAATTATACGGGGTAGAGCTTACCCTTTAAACTTAAATCGAAAATTGGACAAACTATACCTAATAAGAACTGGTGGAACTATTGATGCTGAGAGTAATGAAGATGGTTTACTTCTACCAACAGGGAATTTAATTTCCTCTTATATTACTCAACGATTTCAAAGCTTTTATTCTGAATTTCTGCCTATATCTTTAATGGCTAAAGATTCCTCTGATTTAATACTAGATTCTTGGATTGCTATCAGCAAGAAAATAGCAGAAGAATGTCAAAAATCAGGTTATACTACATTTTGTGATCTTAGCATTAATACAAACGTTCAGATTGTTTCAACATCACCTTATATGTCTGAAAGTGATTATGATACAGCTTTTAAGAATGCTGATGGAATCATTTTAACTGCTTATGGTAGCGGAACGGTTAATTGTGATAGATCATCTGGTTATTCCCCGATGCCAGCAATTGAAAGAGCTATTAAAGCAGGGAAAATAATTGTTATTGCCTCTCAAACTCCTTTTGGTACACAAGATTTTATTTATCAAAATGCTTGGGAACCAATTGAAAAAGGGGCAATACCTGCAGGAGATTTTAGTATTGCTCATAGCCAAATCAAGTTATCATACATTTTAGGGCATATGAAAATAATTGAAAAAATAGCTAAAGCTCAAAATATCCCGGCACAAATATTAGTTAAGCTATCCTTTTTGAGTGGAATTGATTTTAGATCTAATGCTAGCAGAAAGAAATTTGAAAAGTTAATTGGATATCAAATACCTATAAAAGACCCCTTCTTCAATGTTCCATTTGAAACAGCATTAAATAAAATAATTCGATTTTTGAATAGAAAAGAAACGAAACAAATTTGTATAGATTCTTTAGAAAAATTTGAAGAAATGTATTCTAGCTACTTTTATGATAAAAATAAACGAAGTAAATGGGCTATTATTCTAAAACCTGATACTGTTATTGGTGCTAATCAATGGGGAGAATTAGTAGATGCTTCTAATAATATGGCTACTATCACAAGTGAATTGTTAGATTGGAATATTGTAATCTTAGAGTTGTCTGAAATTCCTTATGAAAAACTATTATTGAAAATATCTGAATTAACTAAAGATGAAGAAATAGGTGAATTTTTGCGTTCATTTAGATATGTCATCATCGAAGGAGGGCGACAATCGTTATATGATGCAAAAAGCTTTGATGATATTTCAAATGGCTATTTTACAAAAGATAATTACCTAGATTTATTGCAATCATTAGTTTATTCTCGTAATGAACCTGGAACCAATCCTGGATTATTCATATGTTTAGGTCATCAAGGAATAGCTGAAATGCTAAGGCATATTATAATTCGATTAGTTGATAGTACTGAAAATGTTACTACCAAATTAGATACTATCAATCCAAAAGCATCCCAAAAATTTGCTTCTTTAATGGTTAAAATCAATAAAGCAGGCAATATTAAGATTAAACGTTTAAATAATGAAATTGTTGCTAGAAATTATAGAGATCAGTATTTTGCAGTTAAGAAAAATGAAATGCCTGAGGTAGGATTGAAAAAGCTTTCAAAATACCAACCAAAGAAAGATGAAATTTCAAATGAAATTTATGCTGCTTATACAAAAGTAGCTAAATTTCATTCAGGTATTTTAGAGGACTTCTACTCATTAGAAACTTTAGATATTGTTATGTTGCACAATGATGAGGTGAATGAAGAAGCTATTTTATACATTAATTGGGTTCTTAGTGAATTAGCTAAATTTACTCGAGAGTATTACAAAGATTTAGCTAAGGATAACGAATTAAAGCATCTTTTACAATTACCCATAGGGATTGAAATACCCAGTTCAACTGAATATCATTTAGAAGATGTTTCAGGGAAAATTTTAACTGAAATAGCAGGTATGGTTATTTATTATTATAATCCGGAAACAAGTATTCTAAAGAGAGATTATACTTTACAATTTCATCCGGAATTATTTGAGGAAATACAAATTATGCAAAAAAGGGATTTTGAAAGTAAAACACTTCTTGACCTTTCAGATGGCATACAGCTTTTACTTTCATGTTTACAAGCGGGATTTATTGAATCGTCTCAGAAATTTTAGGAGAAATTATTCTTTTTTCTCTTCCTCTTTGTTATCTGGTTTTTGCTCAACTGTCCAAAGGTATCCTCGTCTATCATTTGGTCTTAATAGACGTTCTTCTTTTCCTAAACTATGATTTATCCAACCTTTGAAGATTTCTTTAATTTCTTCTTCAACAATGAATCTAATTGGTGGATCAGTGTCAAAATGTGGGAGGATATTTCCGGAATAAGCTACTACTCCACCAGGAATAATTGCTTGTGAGATTTCCTTTAATCGAGGAATAGCACGATCAAATAAATACTGTATGCATTGTATTGCTACAATGATATCATAGCTTTCAGGTTTTAATTCCCAACCGTCAATGTTTTTTTGCTCAGCTTTGACTTTATCGGAAAGCCCCATAACTTTTGCTCTTTTATTAGTTACATCTACCGCACTCTTTAAGGCATCAATAGCTTCAACTTCACATCCAAGTTTAGCCAAGAAACAAGCTGTTCTACCATCGCCACATCCTAAATCCAGAGCTTTTAGAGGCTTCTTTTCACTTTTATATACTAACGTACCGACGATTTGTATAGGATGAGAAATAAAGATTACTTCTTGTAAGTCCTCATCTTTTGCTTCTAATAGTTTTTTATGATATTTATCCCAACCATTCATCCACTCATCTGGTGCAGGGACAGCTAACCACTCATTTTCTTGTGTCATAATAATAACCAAGCATTCTATACTCTTTTTTTATTTTAGTATATAGTATAGTCTTGATTAATTCCTATCATGTTATTTTTTGACTTTCTCAGTTATGTTGATTATTCCATCAGCTGGCCATTTCTTCATACAAGTGGGACAGGTTCCTTTTACCTTCATCCACTCCATTAAATGACTGTAATGTCCTCTCACTTCACAGAAAACGCATTTTCCAATTTCATCTCCAAACGAAATTGGTAATTTACAAACCGAGCAAAATACTATCTCTTTACCACATTCTAAGCAATATTTTGAATCACTTTTTAGCGGTGTACCACAATAGAAGCATGTTTTAGCTTGAAAATTATATAGATTATTTGCGATTTCTGAGATAGCATCCGAAGCTTCTGATGTATCCTTTTGCAAGTTTTCAGGGATTATTACATAACCACGATCAATTTGGAAATTTAGCTCGCTAGGTAGATCAATTAGCCAATCTTGCAATTCTATTGTATTACCGAATTGTAATAATTGAGCCATTTCATCTAATGAGATTGATTTATAACGCTTAATTATACTCTTCAAATCCTTTACTCGTTCTTCAGGTGATTTTAGTATTCTAGCAGGTATATGTCTTATAGTTTCAGGGGTAGTTGCTATACTTTGATCAAAATAAATTGGCGAAGTACCAGTTCGGAATTTAAATAGACTAGATGAATTTACTTTTGATAATCCAATTGCTACAAAGTAAATAATAAATGCTAAGAGTATTGGTAATAGAAATATAACTAATTTCCCAGAATTATATACTTCCGAAACAGTACTACTACTTGGTAAACTAGTTGAAAGAACTTCAAAATCGTAAAAGGCACTGTCAGATACTTTATATACAATATAATATGTGCCTGTTTTTGTAGCTGTAAACGGCATATACCCATAAGATCCAGTAATTGTCATTTTCTGTCCATTTAATAACAGCGAATTTTTATAAACATAAATTGTGGATTCTGCTGCCCAAAAACCAGTATTGGCATGAATGGTATATGTATGCCCATTTAATAAATCGATTTTATAATGCACCTCTGACCAAGTATGGCTAGAGTAATTGGTATCATTATTTATTTGTTTACTTCTAATAATTGGCGAAACAAAAATAATAAGATAAACAAGACCAACAATAGTAATTGTTGCTATAAAAGCTCCTAGATGAGTTCTTTTGCTGACCATATCTTTCTCCTATAGGATTATCATTTGATTATTTATAAAAAACTTCTCAATCAAATAACAAATAGAATGCTTTTTTTACAGAAAATATAATATAGAAAAATTGTGTTAATAGGTTGTTATTTTCTTGGAGAAAGAGCTAACCTTGAAGAATCTTAAAGCTAGAACAATTTTAACTTTAGTTTTGCTAATTATTGGTACAGTTACCGTTATAGTTAGTTTTGGAGTTCACTTAAGATATAATTTACCGTTAAACCATAAAGAAAAAATTGTCATTAAAGATACTTACAACAATAATATTGTAAGCCATTATTATAGTGGAATTAAATCTGCAGGAGTAATGATTTTTCATGGATTTAGTGAAGAAAAATCTTCAATGGATGGGTATGTCTCAGCTTTTAATCGATTCGGTTATCATGTGATTTCTACGGATCTTCTAGGTCATGGTCAATCAGGCGGTGTTTTTAATACTTCAGAATATTATTATGATAGTATAGCAAACCAAATCTTACTTGTGAAAGAAGAGTTCAAATCCATTAGTGGTTTATCTGATAATGAGATTTATCTGATTGGTCATTCCTATGGTGGTGAAGGAATTCTTAGAGCTGCTACTATTGATACAAATATTGGTGCAAGTTTAATTCTAATTGGATTATCAATTGATGTAGAATCTGTGGCTTTTGAGACAATACCTTGGTTACAAACCTTAAATCCAACCAACCCACAAACAAATATCTCTATTATATCGGGTGAATTTGATGATATATTAAATCCCAGAAAAGCCCAGTTATTATATGAAGTTTTAACAGGTGTTTCTGTTACAAGTTATAATTATGTAACAATAACACCTGATAGTAATAGAAAATCATTACATATTTTAGATAATATCATCCATACTTATGAAGTCTGCTCTCCAAAAGTAATTCAGCAAGTTTTTAATGAAGTTTCTATTCTACAAGGGGAATCCGAATTAAGCATTAAAAATATTAAACCATTTGAAATGGTTCGTTTATTTTCTTGGTTGTTTATTATAATTGGCATGCTAATAGCTATAACTTCAGGAGCTATTTTTACTTATTATTTACAATTCAAACCATTTGAACAAATAAAAAATGAAGATTTTGTACTTCAAAATTACTCTATCGATTTAAGAGTTAGTAGTATCAATAAATATTACCAATATAAACCACTTATCATTTTAGGTAGTTATTTACTTAGTGCTATTATAATTGGATTAATAGCCTTAATTCCGATTGGAAATCCAATTTTTGCTGTACCTTATCCAATAGTATTTTTTGGTTTTGGAGTCTTTTCATTAATATTATATTCTAAAAATAAGATGCCAGGGATAACTGGTAATTTTAAAATTAAAGAAATTTTTAATTTTAAATCAATAAAAATTAAAGGATTAATCATTTCGATTTTGTTAACATTAGTTATTGCTTCAATATTAGCATATTTCTTTTCTACGGGATGGTATTTTGTTTTCCCGAGAACAATACGTATTTTCTGGTTCTTTCTATATAGTATTTTAGCAATACCAGGATTTTATTTTTTACAATTAGAAGATGAGCTATTTAACGATAAAAAATATACTATGTTGAATGTTTTGATTTTACTCGCACCAATTATCATAGGAGTATTAATTCTAACAATATTAGGTGTCTTCTTCGTTGTTTTTGAAGTCATTCATGGTATGATCATTTACACATTTATTGTAATCTTTGCTCAAATAATTAAAAAACTAATAAATCATAAATTGCTTACATCAATTTTAGCATCACTACTATTAATGTTTATCATAATACCAAAAGGACCTGTATTAGTATTATTATAGAAATCAAGAACAAATTTTACCTCCGAAATAGTTTTAGAATAATAAAACCTAAAATACAAATTGGAGTTAGGATAAATGGAAGCTGAAAAACGAACTAAAATAATGATTGTATTAGGAATAATCTTGATTTTTGTACCTATACTTGTTCAAGCACAAATTGATTATAAAATGCGATCAAATGAAAAGGTCATTTTCTATGATTTTAATGGGGTAAAAATCTTTAACACCTATTATACTGGCGAGAAAAATGCTGGTATTATGATTTTTCATGGATTTGGTGAGGATCAGACTTCATTAGATAGTTATATCTCAAAATTCCAACGTTTAGGTTTCCATGTTTTTGCAACTGATTTTTCAGGTCATGGTCGATCTTCTGGTGCTATTCCCTCTGGAGATACTTCCAATTATGAATTAGCAATTCAAGTTTTAAGAGCTAAAACAGCTTTTAAAGCTGAATCTGGATTGATTGATTCTCAAATTATTATGCTAGGTCATAGTATGGGTGCTAGTGCTATTATGAGAGCTGTAACTCTCGATATGAATCAAGTAAATGGTTGTATATTATTAGGTCCTGCTTTAGGAGGCGAAGAACATACTAGCACGTCAAATACTTGGGTTTCAGAGTTAAATTCAACAAATCCTTTCTGTAATATTTGCATAATAACTGGAAAATGGGATGAAGTTTGTGGCCAAACTTGTGCTCGTTCACTATTTAATAAATTATCAGGATTTGAAATGATAAATACTGATAAGATAACTACTCAAACAATTGATGGATTGATGAAATCCTGTTATATTTTATCAGGATTAACCCACACTTACGAAAGTTTGAGTTTACGAGCAATTAATTGGGCAGCAAGTTTTGCATATGAAACATTGATAACTGGAAATGATTCAATATTAAAACCAGTCAAAATTACTTTCTTGGATTATCGTGCTTATATTATGATTTTCGAGTTGATCGGTATTTTTGTTACCTTAATCTTTGGTTCAAATCTTATGGATCATTTAAATGCTAAATCAAAAATTGAATTAAAGAATGATGAAACTAGTAATTTATTATTAAAAAATCCAAAGAAATTTCTCTTATACAAATTATTGTTTTGGTTAGGTGGTGCAGTGTTTGCACTGTTAATTGCAATTGTAATTATTTCATTACCCATCAATTTACCTTATTTCACATTAATTTTCGTTTGTCCTTTAACAGGTTATGGGATTATGATGCTAATATTATTCTTAGTCGGAAAAGTACCTGGAATAGAAGGTAAATGGCGACCTAGTTTTAAATCATTTAAAGCAGGTTTAACTTGGCCCTATGTATTATTTGGAGTAATTATTAGCATTATAGCAATAGCTATTCTTAGTTATTTCGTAGATTCTTTGATTTATCATGTCTTCCCAATAAATATTCGTTTAGCATGGCTAGCTGTTTTTACCTTAATGTCAACAATTGGATTTTTCTTCCAACAATTGGAACAAGAAACTTTACGAAATTATCCTTCAAAAAGTAAAATGCCATTAACTGTTTACAATAATTTACTCTTCTTAATACCTTTCATACTTGGGGCATTGTTTCTTTTATTTAGTGGTTCTATCACTTTCTTCATAGATGGCTTTCACGATTTGATAATCTTAGGTATAATAATTCTTATAGGGAATTTATTGCAAAAAATTTGGAAAAAACCAATACTTACAGCTTTTGTTCAAAGTTTATTATTGTTTATCCTTTTACTACCACGAGGACCATTAACATTTACAACGATAAGTAATTTCTTTTAGGAAAATCATTTTAGATTTTTCCTTTATCTACCAATTAAAAGATTGATTAGAAGTAAAAAGTTAATATTTCACATACTAAATAAATATATGATGCAAAATGAAAAATCAGCTGATAAAGATATTTTCATTAATTTTTATAATGAGTTTTTCTAGTACGTTACTTCTCACTACAAATTATAATCAAATTTCATTTAATTATTCATTAGAATTACAATTTCAAATACCAAGTAATTTATTTGAAACAAATTCAATTTTAGGTGATTCAGTGGTTATTATTGTTGAAAGTACTCTTTGGGGTAGCAGCGCCATTAAAACAGCTGTTAATCAATATCGTTTGGATTTAAATAATACAGGTTATCTAACATATCTTCATACTGGTGCTGTAGCTAATGTTACCTATTTGAAGCAATTACTCTACAGTTATTGGATCTATAATCAAATCACTGGTGCTATATTAATAGGTAATTTACCTTATGCACAATTTTATGATCCAGGTTCAGCAAATTTTGGAGCTGAAACATTCATATGTGACCTCTTTTTGATGGATTTAGACGGCACTTGGATGGATGGACCTACACCAGATGGTATTTATGACTCTCATTGGGGAGCTCCAGGTGATATTTATCCTGAAATCTTTGTTGGGAGAATTGATGCTTCAAAGAGAACATTAGGTGGATTGACTAATGAACAAAATATCATAAATCTATTAACTCGAATTCATAATTATAGACTTGGTGGCGTTAGTCGTTCACATAAGGCTTTAACTTATATTGATGATGATTGGCAAGCTTATGCAAATGGAACATATGATAATTGGCCTGGATGGTTACAAAATCCGTATCCAGTAAAAACAGACATTCATACACCAACCACTTATACAAATGGTACAGATTGGTTAAATCGAATCACACAAGACTATGAATGGACTCATCTATGTGTTCATAGTGGTTCTTCTCCTTCAGAACATTATTTTGGACCTGGTGGTGTTGGAGAAGGGATTGTTACCGCAAACCAAATTCATAGTACAAGGCCTACCTTTAACTTTTATAATCTCTTCTGTTGTAAAGGAGCTGATTGGACGCAAAACGATTGCTTAGCAACTACTTATCTTTATTCAAGCGATTATTCTTTATGTGTTATTGGTACCGCAAAAACAGGTGGAATGATAAGTGGTTCTAGTTTTTATAATTCTTTAGGGCAAAATGAATCAATTGGTAAAAGTTTCTATAATTGGTTCCAGAGTATTGATAGCTACTCAACAGAATATGTTGGTTGGTTTTACGGTATGACCATTTTTGGTGATCCTACATTACAAATTCATTATGATTGTACTGTGAATATGCCAACTGTATCTTCTACCACACATCCTAATCAATATCAATGGTATCAAAATAATGTACCTAGTTTTAATTGGACTGAACCTTTGGATATTAACAGTATTATTGGTTATTACTATCTCATTGATCATTCACCATTAACTATTCCAAATAAAATAACTGGAACATTTACTGCAATTAATGGAACAACTCTATCTAGTCCTTTAGCAGAAGGAACTTGGTTTATACATGTTGTAGCAAAAGATGGTGCAGGAAATATTGGAACAGAAGCAGCACATTATCAATTTCTCATAGACAATAATCCACCAGCTATTTTTATTACTGCCCCAACTGAATATTCAACAGTTCAACCAGGGTCATTTAATTTAGAATGGTCTGTTCAAGATGATGGTTCTGGTTATCAGTATGCAGCAATCTATGTGGATAATATTATTTATGATTCAATATATTATTTAACAAATACAGTTGTATCAATATCAGAATTAGGAACACATACAATTAATGTAACTGCTTTTGATTATATGGGTTATTCGAACTCTGATGAAATTACTATAACAATCGAAAGCACACCATTATTTCCAACTAAATATATTATAATAATTGGTTCTTCATTGGGTGGAGTATTAATACTAATTATAATTGTTGTAGTAATAGCTAAAAAAAGGCGTAAAATAAAGAAATAATGGCGATTTTTAGAGAATCGCCAATCCTTGTTTTTTCGCTTTTCTTTCGACAAAGATTAAAGTAAATCTTGCTAGTAAGACAAATAGAATTGTTCCCGCACCAATTAAAACAAATTCTAACCACATTGGTAGCAATGTAATATATCTATCACCGAACATAAAATGTCTAAAGAGATCAAAGTTGTAAGTAAAAGGGAAAACAAAAGCAATATATTTCATCGCAGTTCCGAACCCTTGATTTAATACAATAAAACCTTGAACTGGAATATAAGCACCGCATAAAAATTGCATTAGTTGACTTGTTACTGAGACTAGTAATCGTGTTTGTCTAAACATTATTCCTAGCATGCCAAAAAACATCCCTACAGCGATATTACTAATGATAGTAATCACTGCAACCAATAAAGTAAATCCTATAGCATACCAATTTGTTAACATATTTACAATTGCAAGTGTTATGATATAAATGGGTATAAAGAATACAATACTAACAATGCTATCAGATATTGTAGTTGAAACCAAATATCCTAAACGTGTTGAGGGTGTGACAAAGATTGCTTCTAAGGTACCAAAGTGTATATCTTCTTCTACTCTATTTAGAGGTGCCCATGTTGCTATACTTGAAAATAATTGTACTATCGTACCAGTTAACATGAAAATGAAGATATCATTTGCTTCTAATCCTGTTAATGCTAGCACTTCAGGTGTAAAATAATAAGCACCACCAATTATCAAGAAACCTAATAACATTGATACTAAATTTAGTACTCCACCTAAGAAATAAGCTTTATATCTTTGATAGGATTTCATGTCACGCCAAATGCCTTTGAAGATGACCCTTGTTGTGTGTTGTATACTCATTATTTATCACCTTATAATATTGATAAGCCAATTTTCTTTGCTCTTTTCTCTACTCTCTTTAGAAGAAAAATAGCTAATGTTATGAAAAATATTGATGAAGCAAATAGCAACACAATTTCTGCCCAGATAGGCATTAATGTTACATACTCTGAACCAAATGTAAAATACCTAAAAAGATCATAACAGTAGGTATAGGGAAATATTTGAGCAAAATATCGGAGAATAGATCCACCTATTTTATTCATACCTATGAAAGCTTGAACTGGTACATAAGCTCCACAAAGAAATTGAAAAATTTGACCCAAAAAGCTTGCTAATTGAGTTGCTTGTCTAAGTAATATTGCTATCATTGCGAAAAAGAGTCCAAAAGCAATCATGCTAATGATGGTTAGCAAAACAATTAATAGTGTTGTTCCGATGATATATGGATTTGTAAGTGCACCATGAACCCCCATAATTATAATATATGCTGGGATAAAAAATAATAGATTTAATATTGCATCTGAGAATATTGGTGAGATTAAATAAGCAAACCTACTTGTGGGTGTGACAAATACCGCTTCTAAGGTACCGTAATGGATATCTTGTTGTACTCGCCCCATAGGAGCCCATGTAGCTGTGTCACTAAATGTGCTTAGTGCTATTCCACCAGCAAAAAAAACAAAAACCTGATTATACATAATTCCTGTTTGAGCTGTTGTAATATCATTGAAATTCATTATTACACCGAAAATATACGCTGCTCCAAGGCCGATTGTCATATTGATTAACCAACCAATTAATCGTAGTTTATATCGATTAATATTAACTAAATCGCGCCAGATACCTTTACCAACAACTCTCATATTAAAATTAAAAGTTGCTCGAGCAGTTTGTATGGACATTCCTAAACCTCCAAATCGACTTTTTTATCACAATATTTGATAAAGACATCTTCTAAAGTTCCAGTACGATAAGAGATTACTGGATTGAGGTTATATTTTTGACATACAACCATTACTGATTCAAATGCTTTAGAACTATCTTTAACTGGCAATCTTAGATAACCATTTTCTTGCTCAACTTTCAGTACAGTTTCAATCAAAGCTAATTCTTGAATGAATTCGACAGTTGCGTGTTCTGTTGATCTCATTCTTAATTCTAATAATTGTAATTCAACATCATCCATCAATTTTTGTGGAGTATCAATAGCAACAACTTTTCCTTCATAGATTATTGCCACCCTATCACACAATTCTTCAATTTCGGACATTATTTGAGAAGTAATGATTACTGTCTTTCCTTTTTCTTTTGCATAATCTTTGACAAAATTACGAATTTTCTTTGCTGCTAAAGGATCTAACCCTTTGCTTATCTCATCTGCGAAAACTAAATCAGGATTATGTAAGAAACCTCGCATAACTACAATTGCTTGCTTTTGTCCACCTGATAATCGCATAACTTCTTTATCAAATATTTCGTCATTTTCATAAGTTTTTTTGAATTCTTCAATGCGCTCAAAAATCTCTTCCTTTGTCATATTGTACAAGGTACCAAAAAACTCGAGATTTTCCTTCCCTGTTAATCTGGCATAAGTAGACCGTTCTGAATCTTGGCCAATATACCCAATCCGTTTGCGAACATTTTTTTCTTCTTTGTCAATATCCATACCTAGCACAGTAACTTTACCATCAGTTTTACCAAGTAAAGTAGAACAAATTTTGATCAAGGTTGTTTTCCCGGCACCATTAGGACCAAGGATTCCGAATATTTCACCTTCTTTAACTTCTAAATCCAAACCATCTAATGCTTTAGTGGTCTTCTTTCTATTTTTATAGATCTTTACGACTTTTTCAGCCTGTAGTGCAAACATTTGTAATCCTCATTTTATCTATAATGTTATAATAATTGGTCACTTAATTTAGTTAAAGTGGTATTTTGTGACCAAATTTCGCTATGATTGACATATTAGAAGTTAATATTTAAACGCGATTCACTATTCGAACCCTCGAAATGAGGACTCAATCTGTGAAGTCACATATAGCTACTACCAGTTTGTTTGTTGCATGTAGTTGCTTTTAATTCTAGAAGTTTATTTTGGAGTAAAAATAGCATAAATGTCGATTTTTGAAATAAAAGAATATTAGTAGAATGATTTTTTAACACATTTCCCCTATTGGTTTTCATTATGAAAGAACATGCCCAAAAATTACTGGATAAAATTGATCTAGGTCCGGGCGGGTTTGCAGATATAAGATTTCATGAATCTGAAACTTTGTTTTTGCATATTCAAAATGGCATCACTCAAGAAACAACTTCAACTCGAATGGGTGGCGCATCAGCACGGGCTTTAGTAGGTGGAGCGTGGGGATTTTGCACTACTGCAGAAATATCAAAAACATCCCTTGAAGAAATTTTGAAGTCAGCTGTAAGTATGGCTAAAGTTGCTTCAGCAAAAGTTAAAGTCCCACGTAAGGTTGATGAGAATTTTGCTACTCAAGGAGTTGCAAAACTTGATATGGATATTAATCCAAAAGACATCTCAATTGAAGAAAAACTTAAGTTAACACAAGATTTTGAGAAAAGCATTAGGGAAGTAGATAAACGAATAGCTAATTCTAATAGCCGTTATGGAGAAACAATCAATTCAGAAACGATTGTTAATACTAATGGCACAGATGTTCTAACAGAAAGCGGTGTTTTCCGATTGATGGCTGGAGCTGTTAGTCGAGAAGGTAACCTTCAACAGAGAGTTTCTGATGATATAGCTTCATCTAAAGGAATCAAAGAAATTCTTGATTACAATGTTATAGAGCAAGGTATTGAAGTGGGTAAAAAAGCAATTGAACTTTTATCAGCTGAAAATCCATTAAGTGGCAAGATGAATCTAGTTATGGATCCCAGTTTAGTTGGAGTATTCATACACGAAGCTTTTGGTCACGCATGCGAAGCTGACGGTATTATTACTAAATCATCTATTCTTCATGACAAATTAAACAAACAAGTTGGTGTTGAGGAGATTAGCGTTACTGATGATCCAACTAAAGAAGGATTACGAGGTTCTTTTGTTTATGATTCCGAAGGGACAAAAACTCGTCCAAGAAAGTTAGTTACAAATGGAGTACTAACTGAATTTTTCCATACTTTAGAAACAGCAACAATACTTGGTTTAGAACCAAATGGTGCTGGAAGAGCTATGGACTTTCGCTCACCACCATTAGCACGTATGGGTAATACTTACGTTGAAAATGGTGACAAATCATTAGAAGAATTATTTGAAATAATTGGTGAAGGTATGTTTCTAGAGCATTCATATGGAGGATATGTAAATCCTGCAAGAGGACAATTCATGTTCTCAGCTCAAAATGGATACATCATAAAGAATGGTAAAAAAGAAGCATTAACACAAAATGTTTCAATGTCAGGGTTAATTATGGAAGTTTTAACAAACACCATTGGTGTTGGTAATGATGAATACCCAGCTTTTAATGGAACTTGTGGCAAAGGCGGACAATGGGTTCCTGTTACAGGTGGCGGCCCATCAATGGCAGTCAAAGATTTAGTGGTTGGTGGCCGATAGGAGGAATTGAAATGACAAAAGATACAATTTTAGAAATTGCTGAAAAAGCTGTTAAGATGGCTACAAAACTCGGGGCAGACGATGTTGAAGTCTGTCTTATTCATGGGAACCAATTAAGTGTTAATCTTGAAGAATCAAGTATTGTAAAAGCAAACAACCGAAGTTCTACAGGTATTGGTATGCGAGTGCTTGTTAACAAAGCAATCGGTCTTGCTTCTTCTACAAAATTTGATCCGATAATTATTGAAGCGATGGTAAATGATGCTGTGTCATTAGCAAAGGCAAGTTATCCGAACGAAGATAATGTTGGTTTTGCACAACCTCCTGATAAATATCCTAAAGTTGAAGGATTATTTGACAAAAAATTAGCTTCTATGGAAAGTTCAGAACTAGTTGAACATGCTATTACAGGATTAAATGCCGGCTTGGCTATAAATGAGGAATTCAATATTGGCGGAACGATTAATTTAACCATTGCTACGCAAATAATTGCTAACTCAAATGGTATAAATGTCTCTAGTGATAACACAGCATTACAATTCTATCTTAATAACAAAATCACCAAAGATGATGATATTGGTGTAGGATTTGATTATGCTTTCTGTCGTTCTCTAGCTGAATTTGATGCGGAAAAGGTTGGAAAAACTGCAGCTGAAAAGTCATTGAAAATGCTAGGTGGTCAAAAAATAGATTCTGGTGATTACCCATTTATCATTGATCAACGAGCTACTCGCCAAACTATCAATGGTATTATATCCCAAGGTGTATCAGCTTATAATATCATTCAAGGAACTGCTTTCTTTAATGATCGTTTAGGTTCAGAGATAGCTAGTCCTGAATTAACAGTAATAGATAACCCATTAGAGAAAGGTGGTTTTGGTAGTAGGAATTTTGATGATGAAGGCACACCAACTCAAACCACAGTTATTGTTGAAAATGGAACATTATTATCTTATATAAGTGATGTATACACTTCAAACAAATTAGGAATACCTAATACAGGCAGTGCTTCAAAACAAGGTTTTGCAGGAGTACCTCACCCTAATACCTCTGTAATTCAGATAAACCCTGGCAAAGCATCAAAGGATGAGCTTTTTGCTGAATTGGGTACTGGATTTTATTTAGAGAATCCAATATTTGCTATGGCAGGAACTAATATTAGTCAACAAGTCGATGCAGGTTTTTGGGTTGAAAAAGGTGAAATTAAATATCCTGTGAAAAACACCATGCTTGGAACCACAGTCTATGATATTATGAAAAATATCAAACTTATTGGTAAAGATCTTCTAGTTGAAGCAGGTATGAAAGCACCTATGGTTCTTATTGATTCAACTAGATTTTCTGGTGGAAAGTGATTATTTTATTTTCACTTTCTATAAATTTTTTTTATTTTAATTAAATAATTTCAGATTTTATCTCGAGTAATTTTACCAAATCAAGTAAAGTTTAAAACTTAATTGCTAATTTTTTAGCTATGGACGTAATTCAAATAATCTCACAAACAACTGTACCAATTATCTTTATTTCAGCAATTGGTTTACTTACACTTACATTTCAAAATCGATATGCTAGAATAAAAGATGCAGTATACACTTACCAAAAACAGAAAATCGTTTATGAACAACAAGGAGAAAAGGATAAAGCACAAAAAGCTGATAAAATGCTTTATGCTTATGAAAAGGAAGCTAAAATGATCAAAAACTCAATGTTAGGGGCTTTTATTTCTATATTATTTATAGCTCTAACATCATTACTTATTATGATCAAAGGCATTAGCAACTGGTTATTAGATATCCCAATTTTAATCTCATTTGCATTAGCAATATTATCTCTTGTTGTATCAATTAGCTTAATCATAACTTCAATGGTTCATAGTGTACGAACTCTAAATTATGAAATAAAAAATGATGATGAAGGTATCAGATTCGGATTGTAAGCTTTCTCTCAAAGCGTCAAAAGTAATTTAAGTAAGAATACTATTGTTAAATTAAAAAAAATTGAGGATGAAAATAATGGTATCAAAACAATTAATGGATTTGTTAAATGATGCTGTTGCTAGAGAATTACAAGTATCAATACAATATATTCTCCAACATTCTAAAATGGAAAAAATACTGAGACATATCAAACCAGAAAATACTTTGTTAGATAAAACCACTTATGATGCTATAGGTGAAGAGCTCAAAAAATTTGCCATTGAGGAAATGAAGCACGCTGGTACAATTATGGAAAGAATATATTATCTTGGAGGTTCAGCAACTACAAAAGCAGCAAAACCTACAATTGGTAATACTTTAAAGGAGTTTGCCACATTAGGCCACAAAGCTGAAATTGAAGCATTAGAGCTATATAGGAAAATTATTGATCTAGCAATGAAAGAAGGAGATTGGGAAACAGTTCAAATTTTTGAAAAAATCTACAGTGATGAAGAAAGACATTACTTCAGATTTGAGGAATATTTAAACTTGGATGACTCTGAACCTAATGGACCGGAACCATTACCAACAGAATTCAGAAAGGTCTTCTCTGACAAGTATTTTGCTTTATTAAATAAAGCAGTTGCTTCTGAGATTTCAGCTATTATTCAATATACTAATCAACATGAAAAAGCAGGTTTGCTAACTTTAAGAAAGAAGGACACAGCATTAGAAACTATAACTGATAATAATAAGGCAAAAGTTGTTAGTGAAATACTTGAAAAGATCTTTAGACAAGAAATGGATCATCTTGAGAAAATATCAGAGAGAATCTATCTTTTAGAAGGTGAATGTGTTTACAATCCTGATCCTTTACCAAAAATTGGTGATACGGTAGATGATTTCTTGATTTATGACCATCAAGCTGAAGATGAAGCAATTGTTCTCTATCGTCAAATTATTGCTGAAGCTTTGAAGATTGGTGATACAGTAACTAGAAAAATATTTGAAGATATTATAATCGAAGAAGAAGAACATTATTGGACTTTTGATGATTTCTTTTAAAAATAATTAGAAAGTGAAAGTTTTAAATTCACTTTCATTTTTGTTTCTTTTTTCTGTAAATTGTTAATATGATTAGTGGAATAACTACTAATATCATGACACTTTTAGCTGTTATTTCTGGACCAAATCGTTTGGTTTCTAAGGGAGGAGTTAGTTCAATGAACTCTGTCCAATCATCATCAGTAGTTATATTTGTACCTATTGCTTGACCTACTTCTATATCTACTACTTCATTAGCTGTCCAAATTATTTCATTATCAACTATATGGTTTACAGTTAAATCTGCATCCATTGTTGCACTTGCAGCATTTGTTGCATTAATAACGATTTCAAATAAATGAGAATTTTCTTGCTTCATAATAGGTAGATTACTAGTTGGTATTCGAATAGTACATGCTCCTGTTAACAAATCATCTATAAATTCAATCCCCTCGATATCAGCATCTATTCCCATTCCATAATCACTTATTGGTCCAGTATAACCGATATGATAAGGTTGAACATACGGGTCAATTCGACAATAAATGTCTAAATGTATTGTAGGATCTATAGGACCAAGATGTACTTCATAAAAATCAAGATATTTCCATGGAATAAAGAATGGTTCATCTGGTGGATATATTGCAAAAATAAATTCATCCCAATAGCTATTAACTGAAACATCTAAATCTTCATAGAAATTTGCATATAGGTATTCTTGATACATATCTTGAGTATAAGGGAAACAAATACTAAAACCAGTGAAATTTTCATTAACATATTCAGAAATATATGCAGTGTTTATTATTGTTTTACCTGCTCCTTGAGATAATCTGCTTAATAACATAGTTCCATAAAGATTAATGTTATCCCCAAAGTGCATTTTATCTTGATTTTCAATGCATTTGTAAACAAAATCACCTAAATCAATCATCATTGATTCAGAACTAAAAGCTGAGGTTGGATAGCTACAATTTGCTCTAATATAGCCGAATGTCTCTCTTGCTTTAGTAATATTATAGGTAACTTCATCGTATAGGATTTGAGTAAAGTCAGTAAAAACTGTCATTAAATCATCACCCCCAGTTATTGGTGGTGAATCCATTTCATCCAGATTATATAATCCCACACTTGGCCATTCTTCTTCAGTCCAAACATCAGTAGGTACAAAGACGGGTTCATCAGCTTTATTAAAACCTAATGTCGCTAATTGCAATGGCGACATTGCAGTATTTCTACTTAATCCATAAAGGATATCCCGAGGATGAGATAACGCTTTATAGGTTTGAAGCGTTTCACCAGCGACTACATATTCCACTTCACCTTCAAAT
>JAEORJ010000012.1 GCA_016840945.1 Candidatus Gerdarchaeota archaeon | reverse complement strand
GTGATTGTTTTGCCCATTGATTGAGTACTAAAAAGAGTATCTGCAGTTATTTTTTCTTTAGTAATATAATCAGTATATCCAAAACCTTCTGACCAAATAACTCTATCTTCATCAACTAAAGCAATAGCTACTCCACAGATTTTCTCTTTCTCGATTAAATTTTCTAAATCATATCTCAATTCTTTAATGACTTGATCATAATTAGTGGTCTTCATAAAAAATAAACCTTCATATCAATTTTTTCTATTAGGTTAACGATTGTTAACTTAAATAAAAGAAAAACTCACAAAATGAAATCTCTCTATGAGGTCTCAATAAGTGAGTTATGTGCTTAAAATTACTTTTTTAAAAGAATAATTTTCCTCTAAAACCTAATCCGATGATTCATTATATTCTTTACCTTTTTTGAAAGCATCTGCTATTTTATCACCAATAGTCCAATAAGTGGGTTCCTTTTCAATTCCAGTGTAAATGATAGGGTTCATTTTTTTCATATCTGGTTTTCCTTCAGTACAATATTGCTCATCAATATAGGTTGTAATTGCTTCTCCCATGACAATAAAGTGATCAGGTAAGTCTACTATTTCAGTTACTTGCAATTCCATGTTTAATGGACATTCAGCTACCATAGGAGCTTTAGTTTCACCATAAAACACATCAAATATTTTTGATTTGTCTTTTAATCTCCCTGAGGTAATTCCAATATAATCAGTAACAGTGACCATCTCACTAGAAGGAAAATTCATACTAAAGATTCTACTTTCTTGAATTCCTTCGATGGTTAAATGTTTTCTATTTATTGAAGCCATCCAAACGGGTGGTGAACGATTTAACCTACTAACCCATGTACATAACATGAAATTTGGTTTACCATTTGTAATGGACCCTATAATTACAGCAGGCATTTGATAAGGAGAATAGCGTTGATCCAGTATTTTTTTATTCATGATAATCACATATTATCCAATCTACTTTCTCCTATGAATCAATAAAATTCTAACTACTAGTCTTGTTTTCTCGATTATTTGTAACTAAAATACCAGATAGCTGATTTCATCCATTTATTTTGGTTATCATTTTTAATTAGCTCTTTTTTCTATTGGATACCTTTAATTATAAAAAAATCACTAACTTTGTATCAAATACTATGACCTGGTTAAGGTGAGTTCATGCAATCAGAAGAGAAAACTTTTCGAACATTAAGTTTATTTGAGCATATGCAATTAGAGTTAAATTTACTAAAATTTTCCTCTCTCACTATTAGTGTTGGGGCATTTTTTTTGTTGATTTACTATATTTTACTATGGATTTCATATTATTTACCAAGTACTGATCTTTTAGAATTATTCCTTTATGGATTTATCAGTCCACTAAGTAGTTTGCCATTGACAATTTCATTTTGGTTTGTTTTAGTTACTTCGTTCTTTTTTAGAAAATATCACCCAAATTTATCAGGATATTTACTTGCAGGGATTATCATTCTTCTAATAAGCAGTACATTTTCATTTTTTAGCAATATTCTAATTAATATGATTGATTTTTTTGGTGATCTTACTGGTAATCAGATATCTATAATTTTAAACACAATGAATTCTGTTACATACCTATTCTATGCACTTTTTCTTCTCTTATTTAGCTTTGCTTTTCATGGAATGTCCAATGTTAAAGGATTTAATACTAGACTAATGATTTCTCCTATTGTTCTTTTACCACTTATCCTCTTGAAAATATCATTTTCCTATTTTTGGGCTTCCCCAATTTATTTATATTTATTTTTGATATTCTCTATACTTTCATCGCTTGGATTTATTGCTTCAGGTATTGAATGGTTTATTAATTTACTAAGAATAGATGCTCGTCAATATATAAATTCAATAAGCATCTAATTTCTTCTTTTTTTTTAATAAAATTATCAATAGACTGGTCAATCAATCATAAATAAAACTGTTTTTTAATTTATCGTGGAAAATAATGAATTTACATTTGATACAAGGTATAATTAAAAAGTATAGAATTTAAGGTTCACTAAGAAGCACCCAAATCATACCTATCCTAACTTTCATATTTTTTTATTATTTTTTATGAAATATTAACGAAACATTTCCTTAGAAAAATTTTATTTTTTAAAATAAAAGATGAGGGGATTTCTCCCCTGTTCATATTCATTTCTTTTCTCGCTTTGCTTTTATGAAAACAGCTAAAGATATTGTACTTATACTTATAGCGATAACTGTAACTGTTTTCAATTCTATTAACGCTGTTGTTGGTGGTGTTGATGGTGGGGTAGTGGTTGGTGGTGGGGTAAAAGGTGATTCACTACCATTAAAATAAAATGCTGGCAGATCGTAACCTACCATCTCAATTTCTTGTTCCATACAAAACTTTTGATATTCACCAATAACCGTTCCAGTATAATTCATAGCCCAATGATAACCCATAACTTCACCTGTAGTGCTATCATAGGCTAGTTTATAGTAATGCTCTCCTGAGTAATCGGAATTTTCAGTAGCATTATAATACCGTCCATTCATCACCCAATCAAATTCAGTTATACCTGTTGATTGGTTTAGATGAGCAGCTATTTTGTCATAAGTCCATAATAGGTTATCATCAAATTCCTCTTCAATATAGCCTGGATCTGTAAGTTCAATGAAAAATTCATTAACTTGTTCTACATCTACAAAGAATAATCTAATAATTCCTAGCCCCAAATCAAGTTCTGTTTGGTTCCAAGTATACATCGTAATAGTAAATGCTGGATAAACCATCATAATAGCTATTCCTATTAAATCAAAACCAGAACTACTTCCTAGATCTGTAGATGTTCCTACAGTCATATTCCAATCTACTTCTGTCGAGCTTGTATCTGTTACTTCAATAGTAAATGTTGTTCCTTCTGGAAAATGAATGTCTTCGAAATTAATACCTGTGCCTATGCTTGTTTGTGATCCTTTTTGTAAATCCCAAAATGATATATTGACCTCATAAGTATTTGTTGTTCCAACTATAGTATTATAATCAGCTTGTATGAAAGGAATGCTCGAGAAAAGTCCACCTACTAATACAATAAAAATAATCCTAAATGTTCTATTCATAATTTCACTTCCCATTTATTCCCTAATTCTTTTAGGGATATCTCTCTTAAAGAACATTTTCTTTTATTTCAGGTATTAATTTGTGCAACATTCTTTACTTCAAAGCATTACTCTCAGAAAAAATCCCGTACTTCTTCTGCATTTACATAGAAGTAATAGTCTAC
>JAEORJ010000011.1 GCA_016840945.1 Candidatus Gerdarchaeota archaeon | reverse complement strand
TAATCCATTATTTAGTTGACTAACAGCTAATGTAGTCTCATTTAGAGACAAGAAATAAGCACCTCCTGATTCTACTGGGTAATTGACAATAAATGTTGGGGCTGCGGGATTTGATACATTGTAAAACCGGACATTGCTATACGTAGCAATAGCAAGAACGTCATCGTCTATCAAAATTTCATAACCACTAGTTACAAATTGACTTGAATAACTTGGGCTTGTTATTGTACTTAAATCAATAATGTAAGTATAACCGTTGCTCAAGATAAGATAAGCATATGTGCCTTTTATTGCTATTTCATTTATTGAACTACCAGGATTATAACTAGCCACAAATGTAGGAGTGGAAACATCTGTAACATTAATGATGTCTAAAGCATTAGTGACAATATTACTAGTTAGTATATACGAACCATATTTTTCTAGATATTGAATTTGTCCAGAACCGGAATAATAAGAACCCTCGAATTTGATATCTGCGGGATTAGTGATATTAAGTATTCTTAATCCATCTAAAGTATATGCCGCATAAACTATATTGTTTTCAACACGTATTTCCTGAACAGCGTTTGTTACATCATATCTGTCTAAAATATACATATTTGTTGGATCGGAAATATCTACAGTTACAACACCATCATACGCACAACTTAAAACAGCAACATCTCCCTCAACATCAAGATAATTGCATACTTGCCTTCCAGGGAGTTCACATTGCCCTAGAAAAACCGGTGAAGAGGGATCAGATATATCCAATGCAATTAGTCCATTTAAATCACTCGCAATAAATGCTACAGAATCAGTTACATAAATATCACGAAAGGTTCCATAGTTTTCATCAATAAACCCAAATTCAGTTACATCATCTAAAACAGCATTTATTCCAATACTAGTAATTGGATCTGGTTGTTCTATTGATAATTGCGAACTTTTAATCTGTGTGGAACTAATTGTTAACTTATTTGTTATAAGAAATGTCATTCCAAATAAAAAAACTAAAACTATGATAGATTGTATTCTTCTATTGTTCATTCCATACCCCCGATAAAATAATTGTAAATAAGAACAGAGACCCTCCAATAATATTAACTTTCTGACAAAAAAACCAATAAATATCTGATATTTTAGCCCACACTTCTTCTTGAAGAACAAGAAAAACGATTCAGCAAAAACGTGCCGAAGCGGTAAGTGATCATTAGCTGGGAATCTCATCATAAAACGCGATACTTATAGTCAGATTTTAGTATCAAGTTGAGACCTCATTAATTGAGTCTTTTTTAAATGAATTACTGTTCAATTAATAATTAACATGAGGTGCTATTTTGATGGAAAAAAATGATTTAAAAAAGCCAACTATAACAGAGATGATTTCTCTAGATAAATCGTATAGAATGAGCATCTCACCAAATGGTGAAAAGATTGTTTATTCGGTGAAAATTCCTAATTGGAATAAAAATTACTACGATGAAATATGTTATGTTTATGATGTGAAATATCATACGACTTACCAATTAACGCAAGCAATGAACGTTAATCATTTTGGTTGGTTGAATAATGAAACCTTTGCAATATTAAAGTCCGACCCTGAGGATAAGGATGGGAAACCTCAGATATATATCTATGAAAACTTGATTGGTGAACCTTGGAAAGTCACAGATCATAAAACAGGTGTGATAAATTTCAAACCATTTAATGATGGATTGCTTTTCTTAGCTAAAAATCCAATTAAGGATGAAGCAAAGGACCGGACCAATAAATTTGGCAAATTTGTTCATTTTGAACAAGAGGATAGTAGTAATGCCCTTTATTATCTTAACATTGAGAAAATGAAAGATTACTTATTGAAAAGAAGGGATTTAACGGATGATGATGCCAATAAACTTATTCAACCAGTTTTAGAAGTCAGTAAATTATTGGAAGAACCACTGTCAATTTCATCCTTTATTTGTTTAAAACATGGAGATACTATCTATCTAAATTGTCGACTTAGAGATGATTTAGTCTATATGATGGATACTAGTAATTATCAAATAATTTTGGATGCTAATAAGGCTCTCGAGGAATATGTCAAGTTAGAGGAAGAAAAGCAGAAGAAAAAAGAAGGAGCTGATAATTCTAAAGAAGAATCCAAAGAAGATTATTCATTTATTGGTAAAATCATAAAATTAGGATTACCTCGAAATGTCCAAATTGTTGATGTGTCACCAGATGGTGAAAAGATAATAACTGGTTATAAAGAACGCGATCAGATGTTCTACACTCAAGATGATTTAGGCATAATCAATATTAAAAAACATCAGGCTATTTTATCCGAAGAAACACTTTTTCGCCAATTAGTGAAAGTAACTGCTGATTTAGATAGAAATCCATTGAAAGTTTTTTGGATCGAGAAAGGGCTTTTTCTAAGTCACATAGATGGCACTAAATCACGGATAGTGAAAATAACAGAAGAAGGTGAGATTACTAACCTTGACTTTGGCGAAATAATCCCTCATATAGATTTTGAAATCTCTGAGAACGGTCAAATACTTTTCTATGGGTATAGTGGGAAGAAACGATTTGAAATTTATCTTGCAACTGAAATAACTGATAAAAAAGTAAAAGTAAAACAAATAACCAATTTCAGTGATAAAATCAAGGATTGGCAAATACCACCAGTAGAAACTATCAGATGGAAAAGTAAAGATGGGACAGAAATCGAAGGTGTTTTAAGGAAGCCAATTGATTTTGATCCGAAGAAAAAGTATCCATTAGTTTTCATTGTTCATGGTGGCCCAACCTGGTATAGTGCAGAGAATATCATAGAAAATGCTGATCTATTTTATTATCCTGGAGTGCAATTCGCCAATAAAGGCATGTTGGTCTTATATCCTAATTATCGTGGGTCGATTGGACGTGGCCAAGCATTTCTGGAATTAAACAAAAATAATCTTGGTATTGGAGACCTCTGGGATCTTGAAAGCGCTATTGATTATTTAGATGAACAAGGATTTCTCGATACTAACAGGATTGGTTGTATGGGTTGGAGCCAAGGGGGGTATATTTCCTCATTTGTTGCGTTCCATTCGAAACGATTCAAAGCTGTTTCTGTAGGAGCAGGAGTCTCAGATTGGTATACCTACCATATCAGCAACGATATACCTGATTTCACCACCCATTATCTCTC
>JAEORJ010000097.1 GCA_016840945.1 Candidatus Gerdarchaeota archaeon | reverse complement strand
GTCAAAATAACTCACCTATTGAACCATCTTTTTGTAGAAAAATAAGAAATTATGCATTAGTCTTGAGAAGTATTATCTTCATTCTTGAGGACTTTACTAAACATATGGCTTTGATACTTACCAGACATTGCAAAGAATCGCTTCCTAAATGATGGTATTCTCATTAGTGGTTTTAATAGAATGCTAAACTGACCGAAGAAAATCTTAGGCCAATCAAAAAGCTTCTCTTTCTTATAGTATGAGTAATCCTGTTGAAAAACAAGTTGGTAAGTATAAATGAGATCTCTGAAAACCTTATGTCCTGCATATCCTAAGAAGGATTTAGGATTAACATATTTTTCATGCTCTATCCCCCAAATTAAACCATCAACAATACTTTGAATTATAGAAGTAATCTCTTCTGAATCATCATATTCATCAGTAACAATACCAACAAAGTTTGCTCGACCAACTTCAGACATTGCTTCAAGTGCTTCTCTCAAAATAGGCATCTGTCGAAGCGGACCTGAAACAATAAATGCTTGTTGTTGACCAATGAATACTGGTCTATGACCATTAAAGAATGCACGATCAAGAAATGTCTTCATTCTTGCTGAAAAGTATCTATCATGAGTTTTTAAAGCATAAATTAGCACATCGGCAGCAATAACTTGCTGTGTGAATATCTCCATATGTTCGTCTGGATAGAAACAAATATTGTTCGCAGCACATTTCAAACAACCTAAACAACCACCCTTAATATTAGCTTCTTGAATATTAACAACTGACACTTTACAAGGCATCAATTTAACAAAGGTGTCAATCATATTATTCAAATTTTCATCAGATTTCGTAGAATCAGTAAGAACTGTTGCTTTATAGCTCTTCACTTTTTGTTGTTCTTTGATGTTTTTTGGATTGTAAGCCGGATAACTAAAAGTTAAACTAGGAGAATATTTAGCTGTAGTAGTTTTCTTTTGGCATTGACTTATAAACTGCTGGAAGAATTTACGAAGACAGATTCTTTCATTTTTATTCATTAGTTCCATCATTTCGGCAGAATATCCTCGAGTATAATTCATTCCAAAATCTTCGGAAATGGCTTGAATGTAATAATGAGCTAGGTGATCGAAAAACTTCCCACTTGTAGAAATGCTTGTAGTATTTTTCCCTTTGAAACTTGATTGTTTCTCGTTTTCGAAAACAAGTTCAATAAATCGTTTTAATTGTGCGGGAACCAATTGAATATAAACAGGATAAAGCCAAATAACACCATCTGCTGTTTCTATATCTGTTAGAATAGAATTGAAATATTCTTGCTCCTTTTCGATTTTCTTGATTTTTCTACTAATATGATGTACTATATACTCGTGCATTGGAAAATTAATCTCAAGGTATCTAAAATACTGATATGTGAAACTACTAGTTTCCCTTGGACTACCATTTAAAACTACAAATCGCATCTATTAACCTCAGCTTTAATTTATTAGAATTGTATTATAGCTTTGCTCTTATTCTAAAAAATATAATAATATAGTTTGTATTCTGCTGAAAATTTATATTTAGAGAGTGTTATGATAATTTCAGTAGTATTTCTGGGGGATTAGAAATGAAATTTAAAAGATTCTCACCTTATTTATTCATTATAATATTAATTATAACCATTATTAATCCAATACCTATATTTTCAACTCAAACACCTAAAAGTTTTGTACTTGACATCACTCCTCAAGTAACAAGGGAATGGACTTTCATGCTCTATTTTTGTGGCGATAGTAGAGATCATGAGGTAACTGAAAGTTTGGATAATTCAGCAAATTTCGTGGGAAACTATCAAGAAACAGTAATTTCAAAACTCAGGGATGAGCACTTATTGGAGGGGTCTGAAGCAGATCTAAATGTATTAGCATTATTTGATAGACCATACACCCCATCACAACCGAATGGTTATGCACAGCTATTGAAAATTGAGAGAAATAATCTAACGATCTTAGCTGACTATGGAGCTGTTAATATGGGAGCAGCTGGAACATTAAGTGGATTTATAACTTATTGTAAAACATACTTTCCAGCGGATAATTACGCTTTAACATTATCAGATCATGGACGAGGGTATGCAGGTCTTTGTTTTGATTATCATGCACCTCACCCTTACTTTGAATATGCATTAGGTGATTGCTTAAGTGTTCAAGAGGTAGCTTCAGCTTTAAACCTTGCAGGTGGTGTTGATACGCTTTTTATTGACACTTGTTTAGGAGGGTCATTTGAATTACAGTGGCAGCTAGCAGGTGAAGCTCATTACGTAGTAGCAGGTGAAACTACCCAAAGTGGCAAAGGGATTTACCACCCAAGAGATATATTATATAATCTAAGTCGAAACACAGCAATGACACCATATGAATTGGCTTTGGAGGGATTTAGATCATGCAAAAATCCTGTCTTCTTTCCCCCAAACCCAAATGATCCGATAAAATACGTCTGGGATTCAGCATCAGTATATAATTTAGATCAATTTGATTATACTGAATTAGCAGAGGAACCCAGTTTAATGGATGCTTTTGATATGTTTTCATTTTACTTGTTTGATGAATTAACTTATAATGCAACCAATATGCGGGAAGTTCTTGCTGATATTAAATGGGAATTGGCACAAATTATTCCAGCGTTGGTAAGTAATGAGTCACTAATGGTTGATCTTGGTGATTTTGTAGCTAAGATAGTGGACCATGCTGCGGAATTTCATAATGAAGTTGATTTAGTTAATTATGGGAATCATGTATTAGCGCGATTACAACCATGCTACTCAGACAACAATAATACACTAATCGATTATCATAATAGACCAAGCTATGTTGATGAAGGATATACAGGGTTCAGCATTTGTCTTCCTTATAACAATTTGTTGTATAATGGCTTTCTCTATCCGAATCTATACAATACCTTTGATATTAGTCAAGAAACTTATTGGGATGAATTCATTTTTAGCTTATATCCTCCAAATGATGTATTATTTGAAAAACCAAAATTAGAATATTATGAATTTTATTTAGATAAAATAGATCCCACTGTACATATGCATATTTATATTGATGACCCGTTAGAACTCCCATTACATATAGGTTACACTCGAACATCAAATGCTAATGTTGGTATGGATGTTGAGATTGGTTTAGATGGAGCAAGTTTTCTAGATACTATGATTTATGGAACATGTTTGGTTAAAATACCAGTAGCAAATCTACCAGCAGCTTTTAAAGATGCTACCAAGAGAGAAATCCAAGTTATTATAAATGCTTCAAATGCTGCCAGCACAGCGTTGGATGTTAATCTTACTGTTAGACATATCGATCCAACAGGTGTTCTATGGGAAGATACAAAAACATTTGACATCCAAATTGGTCAAGTCATTAGTACAATTGTAACAACAGATGATGAGTGGTCAGATTGGGAAGAATTATCACCGCCAACTACAGATACGGTTGATGGTTTTACACTACCAATTACTATATTTTCAGTGATACTATCATTTAGTGCATTACTTATTATTTACAGAAGAAAGAAGTTTAAGTGGAATTTATTTCTTTTTTAAAATGTAAAAACGATTTATTTATACATTAGCTTTTTTCATTTTTTATAATTAACAAAAAATTTGCAAAAATAAACAAAAAGAGAGTAAATATTAGAGAATCAATTCAAAGAATTGAAATAAATAGTGGTGAATCCTTCAGGATAAGAACAATTAACTAATAATCATCGTCAATCAGTTATAGAATAGGCTTGAATTCTTTCTCTTCAGGCTCTCCATTTTCTCGAAAACGAATAACTTTGCAATTTTCTTTAAAGCCTAAACTTTCGATTAAATTTTTCATTGTATAATTTTCAACTATACTTATTCAAGTAATATCTCTAAGTGTGATTGACATGAGAAAACCTAACATAAAAAGAAGATTGTTTATTATAAAATCTATTCTATAATCAATATTTTAAATTCAAAAAATGATTTCATTATTCCAATATTGTATTATTTAAAATATGTTCGAATAGTTATCAACAAACCCAATTCTATATCTTCACAAAAAAGTTCATATTTTACTGTTTAATTATAATTAAATTTGGTAAAAAAAATAAAAACAAAGGAGCATCAATTTAAATGTCAATTTTAGATTCAATTTCAGGATTCGTAAAGCCCGAATTTGAGGATGTAGAGAAAGCTTTCATTGAAAATTTTCAAAACCGAAATGAGCTTGGAGCTGCATGCTGTATTTATTATCAAGGTGAAAAAGTAGTTGACCTTTGGGGCGGTATAAGAAATGAAGCCACTGGAGAACCATGGGAAGAAAACACCATGGTTATTGTTTGGTCAACTACCAAAGGATTATCTGCACTTGCTCTAGCACTTGCTCAATCAAGAGGATTATTTGATTATGATGAACGTATATCAAAATATTGGCCCGAGTTTGCACAACAAGGTAAAGAGAATATTACCATTAGACAATTATTAGCACACCAAGCAGGACTTTATTCAATTGAGAATCAAAATGATAAAAATTTAATAGCAGATCTTGATAAATTAGCAGTAGTATTAGCAAAACAGAAACCAGCATGGAAACCAGGAATGTATCAAGGATATCATGCAATCACTCTTGGATACTATCAAAATGAACTCTTGCGAAGGGTCGATCCTAAAAAACGTACAATAGGGCAATATTTTCAGGATGAGATTGCTACACCATTAGGACTAGACCTTTACATACGGCTTCCAGAAGAAATTCCCAATTCAAGGTTGGCCATACTTAGGTTAGCCAAATTTGGTTTATCAGCTATTCGTAGTATGCCGTTCTCTTTTGTTATCAGTGGAATGAACCCAAGTTCAGTACTACGAAAATCACTTTTAGGGACAGATATTTCTTTGGATGAGCAACACATTTATGCACGTAATTTTGAAGCACCATCAGGAGGTGGTGTAGGTACAGCAAGAGCTATTGCTCAAGTTTACAGCGTTTTTGCTACAGGTGGAAAAGAGCTTGGATTAAAAGAAGAAACACTTCAACAATTAATGGCACCGCCAATTGCTCCAACAAAGGGATTCCATGATAAAGTTATGAAATCAGATCTACCATTCTCACTTGGTTTTGTTAAATCACAATCAAAAGATCCATTTGGGTCACCCAGTTCATTTGGCATGCCTGGATCAGGTGGTTCATTTGGTTTTGCTGATCCAGAGGCTAAGATTGGTTATGCGTATACTCCTAATGGAATGGGATTGGCTTTAAAAGACCCGAGAGATATTGCCCTTCGCAAAGCTATGAATGAGTCCATCAGCAAATTAAATAAATAACAAAAACATAAATTGCAATCCCTTATTAAAAGAGGAATTATAGATTTGGCAAAAATTAGTGGTATTTTAGAAAAAATACTACTTACTTGTGGTATACTTTCTTCAATACTTTATGTTTCAACAGACATAATAGGAGGAATACTTTGGGAAGGTTATGATTTTACAGCGCAATACGTAAGTGAGTTAACAGCAATTGGTTCACCATCCAGATTTATCGTTTTTCCATTTTTTATAGTAGATAATTTGCTTGTAATTGCTTTTGGATTTGGCGTATGGATCTCTGCTAATAAAAAGAAAACTATCCAAATGGTGGGATACTTACTTGAAGGAATTGGCATTACTGGATTAATAACAACTTTGTTCTTTCCTATACATTTAAATGATGCAGAAAAAAACTACACTGATACCATGCATGTTATTTTTTCTGTTATAGGGGTTATTCTAATTCTTTTTGCTATAGGACTAACAATTACAGCATTTAAGAATTGGTTCCGTTTCTTTGCAATAGGAATACTACTAACATTTGCTGTGCCAGCTCTTATAAGCTTCCTTATTGGACTCGAGGTAATTGTAGAACGATCTAATTCTTGGGTTGGTATTATGGAAAGGATAAATATCTATGGATATTTACTTTGGGTTATCGTATTTGCTGTTATACTTCTATTTGCAGAAAAGAATACTGAAATGAACTTAGAGTTGGTCAAAGTAAATAATGAAATAACATAATCAATGTAAGCAAGGAAACTGTTTCAAATTTATAATCTCATGAAATAGAAATGGTGAATCCTTCTAGATTTAAACCAGAAATCCCTAGTTACTACTTAAAAAAAATTACTTGCTATTTTTTTGCAGTGGTGGACATTTCTTTGTACCATAAGAACAAAAGACACAGCAATCACCAGATTTGGGAATTAAAATCACACCACAATTCGAGCATTTGTATTTGAATTGGCAGTAGTTTAAAGGCATAGTTTCCTCTTTTTTGAATCCACAGTTTGGACAAGTGATTATAGATTGCAAATTAATTTTATTCATAATTGAAGTAAAGTGTTATAGAATAAAAAACTTGTAATTTACAAATGAATGAAAGAAAGAAGCCAAACTAAATATACTAAATAAAAGAAGTGGTAGAACTATCCGGGGTTAAATTACCTATGGAAATTGAAAAAAAAATTTCTTTCGAGCTAATCTATCCTATTTATGATCTATTACGAAAGAGCAGATTTGATATTATTTATGGAGTAAATAGTGAATTTAAAAGGTAAGAATAAAGATTCAAATGAGAAATAATTTTCAATTAAAATTTTTTAAAAACCTATTTTTTTACACTTATACTAAATATTAAAGTGAAAAATCCCAAAAAAAAAAGTTTTTTAGCGTATATAAAAATGATTTAACAGAGAAATATGATTAAAAACATTACTAGAATAATTAAAAGTATATTTTTTTTGATTTTGTTGGGGATTTTACCTATTTTAGGATGTATGACTACAAAAAGTCAATTATTAGAACATGAAAATGAGCTGACAATCAAATCAGCTGTTTCAATGGACTTTAGTACTTACTTTGGTGGATCCAATGGTGATACTGGATATGATATTGCTGTAACCAGTGATGGAAGCTTTTATATTGTTGGGGATACTTATTCAAATAATTTCCCTACTAAAAATGCTTTTGATCCTACATTAAATGGTGCATATAGTGCTGATGTTTTTGTATCGAAATTTGCATTTAATGAAACACTTCTATGGTCTACTTATTTAGGAGGTAGTATGTTTGATCATGGACGTGGCATTGCATTAGCAGATAATGGTGATTGTTATGTAACAGGATATACTTCATCAAAAGATTTCCCGACTCAAAATGCCTCTTATAGTACCTTTAATGGCGAAAATTACTATGATGCTTTTGTAACTAAATTTGCTGCGAATGGTACCCTCCTCTGGAGCTCTTATTTGGGTGGAACTAATGATGATCATGGTTTTGGTATTGCTGTGGATACTGATGGTAGCTGTTTTGTTACTGGAGAGACAAAATCAAGTGATTTTCCCATGATTGATGCCTTTAATAGCACTCATGGTGGTGATTTTGATGTCTTTGTTGCTAAATTCTCTGATAATGGTACGATTTTATGGAGCACCTTTCTTGGAGGGAAACTGGAAGATATCGGGAAAGATATTGCAGTGAGTGTAGATGGCTCTTGTTTTGTCACTGGTAGAACAGGATCAAACACGTTTCCGACTTTTAATGCTAATTACGACACTTTTGGTGGTAATTTGGATGCTTATGTAACAAAGTTCGACACTAATGGTTCTCTTTTGATGAGTACTTTTTTGGGTGGTTCAGCAATAGACAGCGGTGAAAGTGTAATTGTGGATATAGAAGGAAATTGCTATGTTACAGGAGATACAAAATCAGATAATTTCCCAATATTGAATGCTTACGATGACTCATATAACGCTTATTATGATGCTTTTATCACCAAATTTGCTGCTAATGATTCTATTATTTGGAGCACATACCTAGGGGGAAGTGGTTATGATGATTGTGCAAGGGATATTACAGTTTCAACTGATAATTCAATCTATATTACAGGTCGCACTCTCTCAGATGATTTTCCAGTTGAACATGGATTTCAAACTTCAAAATTATCTTACCTTTATGATGATTTATTTATAGCAAAATTCACTTTAGATGGTGAACTTCTCTGGAGTTCTTATCTTGGTGGAAATGATTATGATTTTGGATATGGTATTGCAGCAATTAATAGTAGTTGCATTATAACAGGTTATACTAGATCTAGCGACTTTCCTACATTTAATGCTTACAATAGTACTTTTGGTGGTGGTTATCCAGATGCTTTTATCACGAAATTTACTGATATTGAAGATTATATTAACCCAACAATAACTAATATTTCTCACGATCCATCATCACCAACTAATGAGGATAGTATTACCATAAGTTGTACAGCAAATGACACTAATGGAATAGATTCTGTAATACTCTCATATAGTATAAATGAACAATCATGGATCGATAGTGAAATGATAAATGTCATTGAAAATAATTATACAAAATCTATAGGACCATTCAATAGTAATGATGTCATCAGATATTATATTAAAGCTATTGATGATTCATTATCTGAAAATATAGCAATAGATGATAATGAAACACAATATTATGAAATTATTATAGGAACAGCACCTACGCCAACACCTACACCCACCCCCACACCTACAAGCCCAACGAGTCAAATTTCAACTTATGGATTTCTAGCTTTTATTGTAAACTTACCTATACTGGTATTTATTGTACGGAAAAGAAGAAAGGAATCAAATTGATTCCTTTTTTCATTACTCATTTAACAAGATAAGGTATTTCAACTTTCAAGGCATTTTCAGGGCAATCCTCTTCACAAACACCACAATACCAACATTCATCATATTTTATATATGGTAATCCATTTTCATCTCATCTTATAACATCCATAGGGCAACGTTCTACACATATCCCACAATTATTACACAGATTATCATCAATTATTAATGGCATTATTCAATCACCTTTAGTTTCAATTGATACTAGCGAGATTTTTATCTCACCAGATTTCTCTCCCTTTTCTAGTATAACATGCTTTAGCCAATTCGAATCGTCTTTTTGAGGGAAATCTGTCCTATAATGGAACCATCCCCAACGGCTTTCTTTTCGTTCAAGAGATGCATAGGTTGAAAGCTCAGCACAATCTAAGATGAATTCTATTTCTAAAAGCCTGCTTAATTCATGATGATCGTTAAGTTGAACTTTGTTAATTTCTTCTCTAAACCTTGGAATCCACCATAAAGCTTGGCGTAATTTTTGTTCATTTTTTGGTGGTACAACATAATCACTTATTACTCTTCGGATTTTATATTCAAATTCTTCAAGGATAATTGACTTTTCTGTTCCTTTATCCTTTATAAGCTTAGATAGTCTTTCTTTTTCTAATTCAACAGTTTGTTCGTTAATTTCACAACGATCATTTTCCTTGATAAACTTGACAGCATTCTCAGCAGCTATTTCCCCAAAAACAAATGCTCCTGTTAAATGTTGTAAAGGTACACAAGCAACATCGCCTGCTGCAAAGAGTCCTTTTAATGTTGTTTCGGTTTTTTCATTTACAACTACACCTGTTAGACCATGACCACCACACAATTGATATTCAGTTGTTCCTAATTCAATTAATCCAGTTCTAAAATCAATGTCTCTATTTTTCCAAAATCGTTTCTGTATTGGACGTTCAGTTGAGAAAAGAATTCGCTCTATTTCCTGAATTTTCTCTTCTGGTAGATGGTTTAATTTAATAAAAATTGGTCCTCTGCCTTCACGTAGTTCTTTTAACATTGTTTGAGTTGACACATGTTCAAGTTTAATTTCATTACCAAAAGCATTTATTACTTTAGCACCTCAAGTTAAAGTTATATAAAGTAATGGGATGTTAACATCTTTAATTAGGGGTGAACAATTGGTGTATTCAAAACCCGTCAATTGAGCTCCTGCACGATAAGCTAAAGAATAACCATCGCCAGCATTTCCAGGATAATCAAATGTGCCATAAAGATAACCTGAATTTGGGAGAGAAAATCGTGCACAACCACCATTAGCTAGAATCGTCGCTTTTGCTGATATTGCGATAAATTCTCCCGATCTAATATTAAATCCCATTGCACCATACACATGCCCGTTTGAAGCTAAGAGGTTTGTAATCATTGTTCGATTTAAAATTCGAGCGCCAGAATTGTTTATTTTATCAGCTAAAATAAGCTTAAGATTTGGTGAATCCATTTCTACCAGGAATTTACCCTTTGCATGAACTTGTAAAGAGATATATTCGTTTTGATCATTCTTTGGGAAATTTACCCCCCAACTCTCTAACCGTTTTAAAATTGAATAACTCCTCTTTGCCATGATATAACTTGTTTTATAATCTAAAATTCCTTCAGTAGCTATAATTGCAGAATTCACATATTGTTCCGGGGTATTTACTTCTGGTTGCACAACAATATTTAAAGCATCCATTCCCATGGCAATGGAACCACTTCTATGAATATCCCCCTTCTCTACAATTAGAACGTCGATATCAGGATTCTCTTCTTTAGCTGTTATCGCTGCTAAACTACCTGCACTACCACCACCAATAATTAAAATATCTGTTTCCAAGTTCAATTTAAACACATCATTAGATATGTTGGTATTTTCATAAAAAATTACTGTTTTTAATTAAAGATTATGCTTTTTGAAGGATTATTAGAAAGAAAAAATGTAATCCAAGAGTGATAAATAATTTAAAACAAAAAAAGTAATTTTAATTTGCCATGGTATCCTTTACTGTCCCACAGGAAATTGAGAGATTTTATGCATTCACTGAGAAGAGTGACTTAGAAAAGAAGATTTTGGATTGCGGTGCAGGTGGGACCAGACCAAAAATAGCTGTTTTCAGTGAGCGGGGATACGAAGCACATGGAGTGGAGATTTCTAACACTCAGATAGTGAGAGCGCAAAAATACGCAGAAGAAAATAACCTTGAGTATAATATAATTAAAGCAGATATACGAGAATTGCCTTTTGAAGATGAGTCATTTAGTTTTGTATATTCTTATAACTCGATTGAGCATCTTACGAAAGCCGGAACTAAAATAGCTGTCAAAGAAATGCTTCGAGTTTTGAAGAAAGGTGGTTTACTGTATATTAATTTTCAATCAACTGATTCAGATTTCAAAAACCAGGGAAAAGACATCGGTGATAATGAAGTGCTAGATGTCACTCTAGCAGGTAAACATGGATTTGAAGATACTTTTCATTCCTTTTATAACTATGATGAAGCGGATGAACTCTTTACTGGATTAAAACTACTGTACAAAGGAAAAACAATCATTGACTTCACTAACAATGATGAAAAAGACCAGATTATCACAATAGATTATATAACGCAAAAGAAATAAAAGATACCAATAAAAGGAGAATTAGAACTAAATGTTTGTTGACACACACCTGCATTTGCATGATCCGTATTTTGATGAGGATAAATTAGATTTAGTGATAGAAGATATCACTAAAAACAAGATTGTTACTTGGGTTCAATCTTGCGACCTTCCAACTTATGAAGTAGTTTTGGAACGGTGCAAGAAATCTGAGTATCTCTTCCCATCATTTGGTGTTCTACCATGGTATGCTCATAAAGTCGTTGATCAATTTGACTTGATAGCTAAACTCGCTGCAGAATCCCCCTTATTGGGAGAAATTGGGCTTGATGAGAAATATACTCGAGAGAAGGAAAGCATCCCTTATCAATTACCTTTGTTCGAGATTTATCTCAAGGAAGCTGAGAAGAATAACAAGGTTATGAACTGTCACTTTCGTGGCAAAGAACGTGAAAGCTTTGAAATAGTCCATAGTTACAAAGCAAAGAAAATCATTTTCCACGCGTATTCCGGTGATATTGATTTGATGAAGGATGTTACCGATGCTGGATATTACTATTCCATTGGTCCCAGATACGACGAGGAAAAATTGAAGTTGATTCCTGACGACTTGCTTATTCTCGAGATAGATGTTCTTCCAAGAGAAGATTTTAAACCTCCTTCAATTGTCTTCCAAGAAATGCTAGAACGCACTGCAAAAATACGTGGAACAACTCCTGAAGAAATCGAAGCAATTAATCAAAAAAACGCTTTGAAACTTGTTAGTGATAATCCATTTCTAAGTGATATGATAAAATTACTCTCAGAGAAGTCTTAATTTTGAGATTTCTTTTCATTCTAATATAATGATCAAAACTATTCATAATCCCCACCTCAATATTACAATCCTATTAACTTGAAAATATATGCGGTGGGCACTTTTGGATTTGAACCGGTGATTATTTTTTAATACTTATGAAGGCAATCTAGAAATAATATTTTAGTTAAAGATAATAAAAATGACTGATGGTGGAATGAAAATGCCAATTAAAGAACTACTAAAGCTTGATAATATTACTATTGAACAAGAAAGTCAATGGAAGAAGAAACGGAAAGATATTCTCTCTCGATTATATCAAACAATTGGTATTCCCCCAATATCAAGAAAAACACATGGTTTTGAGATTATTGATAGCAAAGAATTAACTCATTATACAAGAATCAAAGTATCTTACTTTGTAGGTGAAGACGATCATATTACTGCCTTCATACTCAAACCAAAAGCTATTGATCAAACAGCTCCAGCTGTTATTGCAATGCACCAAACTGTTGCTTCAGGCAAGAATGAGGTTGTTGGTTTGGATGGTAATCCTAATTTTGCTTATGGGCATGAATTAGCTCTCAGAGGTTATGTTGTTTTTGCTCCAGATTACTTGACTGCTGGTGAGAGAATAGCTAAAGGTTTGAAAAGGTTTGATTCAGCTGATTTCTATCAAAAATACCCTAATTGGTCAATAGTAGGGAAAAATGTTGAAGATTCAATGGCTGCTGTTGATATTGTTTCTAAGTTAGATTATGTTGATAAGGAAAAAATAGGTGTTATTGGGCATTCTCTTGGTGGACATAATGCGATTTTTAATATGGCTGTAGACGAACGTGTAACTGTATGTGTTAGTAATTGCGGTATGTCTGTTTTTTCAGAGGAGGAAGAACGGTTAGAGTGGTCCTTAGAGAAAGGATACATCTACATTCCTGCGTTAAGAAAATACTTTCTCGAAAGCAAGGAACCCCCATTTGATATTCATGAAGTAGCTTCTTTGATAGCACCACGACCATGGCTAAATATATCAGCTTATGATGATTTTGCATATGGAAACCAAGAATTCTTAGCTGAAGTTGGAACCAAACTTTATCAAGTATATAAATTCTTGAAAGCACCAAATGCTTTTGCCTATTTCATTCATGGTAATAATCATTCATTCCCTAAATATGCTCGTGAGCTTGCTTATAGTTGGTTAGATCGATATTTGAAAAGAGATGAACCTTAAAAACAGAAGTGGTGAGTCCATCGCGAGTGAAACACGCGATTAGCGAAAACTAAAACCTCAATGCGAATAACTTTCCGTAATCAATGATTTTCTCTATTTATTTGTCACAGTTTTAGGAAATGATTCTTGTTTAATATTTCTCAAAATATTCCTAAGTTAAGAAAACGCAAGAGCTTTTTAGATGCGAGTTTTAGATGCTTGATTTTTTAGAAAAGCTTAGAGTGATAAAAAGCGATATAAGTACAGAGAATTGTATAAGAACTACGAGAATATTTTGGAAATTAGTTATTTTTAGGGGTTAATAGTTTGAATGATAATAATTTGAAAAAGTTAGTTAAGGATTCATATGATTTAATCGATAAGTGGCTTGATTATCAGACCTATATTAATGAGTTGCCTGGATTAGCGATAGGAATTTTCATTGATGATGAGATTATTTTCCAAAAAGAATACGGTTATGCTAATTTAAAATTGAAAACAAAATTGAATAAAGAACACTTGTTTCGTATTGCTTCTCACTCAAAACTTTTTACTGCGACTGCCATAGTGAAATTGTACTATGAAGGGAAACTATCACTTGACGATAAGGTTTCTAAATATCTACCATGGTTTACTTCTGAACAAGATGAAAATCTTCAGCATATTAGCATTCATCATTTACTGACCCACTCAAGTGGGATTACTTCTAATGGGAAGGTAAATTATTATGACTCTAAAAAAACTGCAACCTTAGAGATGATAAAAAAACAAATTAAAAACGGAATTAGTTACTTTAAAACGAGTGAGACTATAAAATACTCTAATTTTGGATATATCCTATTAGGTTTAATTATAGAAGTGGTTTCTGGGAAAAAATACGAAGAATATATTCAAAATGTAATCTTAGATCCATTGGGTATGAATAATAGCTATCCAGAATACGATGATTCGAATAGTTCGAAACATGCTACTGGTTATAGTATGAAACTCCCCGGAAAAGAAAGAGAAGTTTTTTCGCAATATCCTATTGGTTTATTAAATCCTGCGGCGGGAATAAGTAGTAATGTTGAAGATTTGATAAAATTCTTTCAAGGTCACATGTATGGAAATGATAAATTAGTACCAGATTACATTAAACGTGAGATGCATAGAATCCAGTTTAGAATGAATAATGAAAATAGAGGATACGGATTTTCTTTATCACAAAATCCTGAAGCAGGGATAATTTATCATATAGGTGGTCATCCAGGATTTAGAACTATGTCAGGTCTAAAGCAAGATGATAAATTGATAGTTGTTATTCTAACTAACTCAACAAATAATTCAGTAGAAAACTTGTTCTGGGGGATATTAACAATGTTATATTATCTTCAACTAAATATGGGCACATTGCTTAACAAACCAGAAAAGGAAATCCCCGATTTGAAGGATTTGGTTAATTTTTATGAAGATTACTATGGACCGCGATTATTTAGCCAGGTAAACTCACACTTATTACTACTAGACCCAAGCAGTACAAATCCTGCTGGATCTATGCAAATTTTACAACACAAAGAAGGTCATACTTTTACAGTAAACAAAAATGGGCCGAATATTTCTATTGGTGAAGATATCAGTTTTGAAAAACAACCTAACGGTAACTTCATTTTCCTTGATTGTCAGCGAGGACAACACAGAAAATTTGATTTTAATTATTGAATTTTCTGCCATTTTTTTACAAAATAAAAGTATTATTAGTAGAAGAAGTAGTGGGTTTTTCTGCATCTGAACATGTGACCAGCAATAATGATTATCACCAACTTTGCTTCGAAAAAAATCATATAAAAAGCAATTGCTCCTTTTGTGGCACCAAATTTTGTTAAGAGTATTATATAAATTTAAATGGATTCTGCAAGTTGTATTATAGAGGAGAAATTCAAATATGAGAATTAAGAAATTAGATTCTCTAATGCTATTATTAGCATTTTCTTTATGTTTTTTCAATATTCAATTCACTGAATCTATCGCAACAACTGGAGAGGATATTCAATTTAAAAAATTGTGCGAAATCTCTACCTCAGGAAGAACAGACCATATTGAAATAGTTGATGATTATTGCTTCGTTTTTGATTTTGAAAAGGGATTCATGAGTTATAATATAGAAAATCTTGAAGAACCAATCTTGCTTGATACACTTGCTTTTAGTAATACTGTTAATCCTATAGTCAAAGGTGGTCATGATTTCATTATTGAAGGAGATATAGCATTTGTTGATTTCATGCATACTGGGATTAAATTTGTTAATATTTCTGATCCCACTGACTTAACAGTAATTGGAGGTTGTTATAGCGAATCAGGTGAACATTTCAGGATAGATCTTTGGGAAAACATAATTTATTGTGCAATGGCTGAAAGTGGATTGGAAGTGTTTGAATTTTTTGATAATTATACTGCAATAAGTCTCGGAAGTTATTCAACCGGAAATACATTGTCACATATTGAATGCTTCCAAGAGGATTTGGTATATATTGCGGACTATAGTTTAAGTGGTGATCTTCTCTTAAATGTTAGCGACCTGGAAAATATTACTGAATTGCAAGTATTTGATTGGATGGCTGGGAATATTTTATTTCAAGATGATCTTATGTATGCCACGATAATAAGACCAGATAACGAAGGATTACGAATTTATAATAATAGCAATCCATTAAATCCAGTGTTAGTAGGAGAATTAGATGGCTTTGAGGCTTTTTCGCCATTAATTGAGGATAACTGTATCTTTTTAGCAGGAACAAGAGGTTTACAAATAATAAATATAACAGAACCCTCAAATCCCCAAGAAATCGCACAATATTATGAAGATGGGATTACCTATAAGGATTTAACCAAAAAAGATAACATAATTGGACTAGTAGATCTTGAAGATACTTGGTGTTTAATTCAAATAGGAAATCTGGAATCTTCTGGGAATTTGAATATATTTGGATTAAGTTTTTCATTCCTATTTGTAAATTTAATTATTGGAACTTGGCTTAAAATTAACAAAAAAAGAGGAAATAAGTAAGCAAATCAATTCTTAAAATAAAAAGATTCTTAGCAAAAGTAGAAGGGGTGGGTCCTATGCGATTTGAACACACGACTATTCTACTTATAAGTTTGAATTTTTTGAAGATATTATTAATCCTTTAATTCCCAATTGAAATTTTTTACAAGAGTTATGAAAACAGAAAAAAAAGCACATGTGATGAACCAAAAGAGGTTGTGGTATGTCTAAAAAACAATATCAAGGTATAGAATTAGAGGTTGAAGATTTTCAAGTTTTACAAGAACTTGAAGAGATTATTAGAGAACCAATTCCTGTTACTACTGAATTCAATTGGAACACCTTTGGTTTTGCAGCAGAGAACAAAAGAATTGTTGGTATTGGTTTATTTGCAAAACCTCTCAAAGAACTTCCTAAAGGATTATGGGAATTATCAAAACTTCAATATTTAATGTTAGTAGGGAATGGCTTAGGTAAGCTTCCTGATAGTTTTTCTGGATTAAAAGAATTGAAAAAACTCTGGTTAAATGTTAATAATCTTACTTCCTTACCTAACAGTATCTGTGAATTAGAAAACCTTACAGCATTTTGTATTTACCAAAACAATATCTCAATTTTACCTGAGGAATTTGGGAAGCTTATAAATCTTACAGAAGTTCATATAGCAGGAAATCCAATTAAAACTCTACCCAAAAGCTTTGAGAAATTAACTAAAATACAGACTATGGATATCAATCAAACTGAATTAACAGAATTACCAAAGATGTTGGATCAATGTAAGGATTTAAAGCTAATAGCTTTTCCGATAAGACTTCTCTTGCAATTATCAGAGACTTTGAAAAAGAAAGAAGATTTGAAGATTTTCACTATGGATGAGGAAGGTAAAAACATAGAGCAAAAATTTGAATAATTTTTTCTAAAACAAGAGTTTTCTAAACAAAAAAGTAAAAGAAGTAGTGGTGGGTCCTATGCGATTTGATGAAATCATAAAACATCTATAACGTAGGGATTTCCTTTGGTTAAGGCTTAAAATTGCGAAAATCTTCTATGAATTTTACAAGATTACTAATAGCAGACTTGAGAATTGCATGCCCTGATTCCTTACTTATATTCTCTAATGAACCAACAATTCCATCAGGAGCAAACTCAGATAGATGAGCAGGTATTGAAATATTATTGAGATGTATTCCCCAAACATTTGGAGGTTTAGAGATGTTTGTTAATTCTTTTTCTTTTACTAATGATGGATTTATAGCGAGATTTATGGATGTTTCAATTGCTTCAGCATGTTTAAAATTAAAATTTGGGAAAAGTTTGGATACTAATCCTAAATCAAAAAATTCTAAAGCATCGGGGGTAGCAACTCGAATCTCTGTATCATAAAAAACTTCTTGAGCTATTTCTTTCAAGGATGCGCTATTTCCACCATGACCATTTATTATTATTATTTTGGTGAACCCATGATGAAGAACACTATGAATATACTGCCTCATTAATTCCATATATACTTGAGGTCTTACCCACAAGGAGCCGGGAAATTGCTTATGATGTTCAGAAATACCAATAGGAATTGTTGGAGCGCATATGATCTTAGCTTTTTTACTTGCTTCTCTTGCAAGATATTGTGCAGTGAAAAAATCAGTCCCTAAAGGATTTGCAGGACCATGTTGCTCTATAGCACCAACAGGGATGATTATTACAGTGTCTTTTTTGAGATATTCTTTTACTTCATTTGAAGTCATATTTTCTAAAAGCAAAATTTATTCCATCCTAATCTCTGTAGACAGTATTATCTAAAAATAAATCCTATAAGTCTTACAAAAGAAAAAAAAGAAAAATTCATTCAGTAAATTATCTTAAAATAGAAGTGATGGGCCCTGCCGGATTTGAACCATCAACACTAACTAAAAATGGTTATATAACGTATATACTTGAAACAATAACGATAATTACTTTATTCATTAGGGCGATTTTATTTAGTACTATTTATAATAGTAAAATACAAATTTCTATATAACTATAAAGAAGAAAAAGGGATTATACGAAAATGAATGAAAAGAAAGGAGAAGAACAGCAAAACACCAAAAATGATGAAAGTATTGTTAAAATGAAAGGATTAGATAAGGATGATGCAATTTCTATACCTTTAGTGAATCTTGATATAAACAATTTAGCAATATTAAAAGATGCTGCTAAAGAGAAATTCCTTGAAAGCGTAGAACTTGAAAGAAAAAAGGTATATGAGATTAATGAAAAGAAAAGGAGCTATGAAGACTGGGATAAATTAGGGCTACTTTCATATATACTTAGAGAGTTTAAACTTGCTCTAATATATTTCAAAAAAGCAATTAGGATTAAATCAGATTATAGAAAGGCTTGGTCTCATATAGGTGAAATATATACTGAAAAAAAAGATTATCTAAAAGCCATTAAATATTATGAAAAAGCACTTAAAATCGAACCTGAGTATGTTTGGGGTTGGGCACGTTTAGGAAATGCATATCGAAAATTGAATGAATTTGAGTATGCTTTAAAATTTCATAAAAAAGCTTTAAGATTAAATCCAGATGATGATGGAGTATGGTTTAGCTTAGCGGCAGTATATAGTGATCAAAATAAGATCAATGATGCAATAAAATGCTGCAGAAATTCTCTCAAGATCAACCCAAAAAACTTAGAAGTTTGGTTATTTTTAGGACAATTGTTTAAAACAAATGGACAAAATGGAAAAGCAACAAAATGTTTTGCTATTGGACTTGCAGATAATCCTGATTTTGAAAAGACATTACAAAGCTTATGAAGATTCTATTAATGGTAAAATTTGTTACAAGAGAATAAAGAAGTAAGTGGTGGGCCCTTCCGGATTTGAACCAGAGACCCATAGGTTTTTCAGGCAAGAACTCACAAGTGCAAACCTTATGAGCCTATTGCTCTACCAAGCTGAGCTAAGGGCCCTCTTTTATTATCTGCAAAAATAACTAATTATTTAAATCTTTTTTCACCCGATTAAATAATTAATTCAAAACCGTTATAATGATTATTTTAACAGAATCAATCCATAATCACCATAGATTTTCCATCGTATTATAAATGGATAAATTTTAGGCTAATTAAAGATGAACTATTAATTTAATAAAATAGAAATTTTATTTTCATGGTTTGTTTAAGATATCAAATCTTGAGTAATGCCCACTGATATCCAAATCTTGTCTTTCTTTTATTGCTAATAAAGGATCTATATCAGCATAGATAATTCCTTCTTTATCAATTAAAGGTCCAGCCACGATTTTGCCTGTAGGATCGACTATCATTGAACCACCATTTTGCCAACTTTTATCCCTTGATTCCATTAACTTCTTCATTGGAAAAAAGGATTCTTCAAGATGAGTGAAATCTGATGGTCTCAGAAGTCCAGAAGCAGAAACAACCCATGAACGTCCTTCTAGTGCTATAAAACGTGTTATATCTTCTGTTAATTTTAAACTACCAGGCCAAACAGCAACATGAATAATCTCTTCTTGTAAATGAAGAGCTGCTCGAGGTAATGGCAACCAATTTTCCCAACAATTAAGGCCCCCTACTTTTATTCCCTTTAAATCATATGTTTTCAATCCCAATCTATCACCATCAGCCCAAACAAGTCTTTCCTTATATGTAGGTTTGAGTTTTCTATGCCGGCCCAAGATTTCGCCATTTGATCCAATAGTTAGGAGTGTGCAATAAATGGAACCACCGTACCTTTCTGCTATACCACCCATAAACATGATTTTTAATCTCTTAGCTAAAGATTTCATATTATTAATAATTGGACTATTATCCAGTTTGATGGATTCATTCCAATATTTTGCATAAACCTTCTTTTGGTCAGAATTATTATATTTAGCTTCACTTGAAGGCCAAAGCCATTGAGGGTAACCTGGAATCAGAGTTTCACCCCAGGTGATTAACTCAGCAGATTCTTCTTTTGCTTCAGCAATCCGTTCTTTTAATTTATGCCATGTTTTTTCAGCATTAAGAAAAATAGGTGCTATTTGTATGGCAGCTACTCGAATCATAAATTCATTGCTTTAGTAGCAAATTTAAAAGGATTTTGATGAAAACAATCTGTTTTTGTACTAGTCTTATGAGTCTGCTGCTCTACCAAGTATCGCCTGATTTGGAATTCCTCCAAGATCATTGAGCTAAAGGCCCACTAGTGTAATTTTCTGACATCTGTTTACTATTTGATTCTTTTTTCACACGATAAATAAAGGATTTTTAATTATTAATATTTATAATCTAAATTGTGTAATCATATTTTGAGAGGTTACTCAGATTGAAGCTAGAAAAAATCTATCCAATTCTTTTGTCTGTTATTGCCATTGCTATTGGGCCAGTAATTTTTTTGACTCCTTTTCTTTTAGCTGAACCAGCAAATCCTGCATATGATACTTATATACTCAAATTGAACGATCTTGGTGCACCTATTTTAGCTCGAGTGTTTATTATTATGGGATTTGCTATTTCTTTATTAACAATACTTAATTTCTTTGAAACCATTTTTGCTAAAACTAAAGTCACTTATAGGTTATATAGGATTATTCGAGTGATTACCTTTTTAGGGTGCCTTTTAGGGGTATTAGGCTCGCTGTTAGTGATTAGTATATTGTTGCGAATGCGCACTGATCTAACTTATGCTAGTGTAAGTTTAGGCTCTGGTTTTTATGTCTCAGTTATATTATTTGGCTTGGTCTTTTTGGGATTTGTTATCCTTTGGGTAAAGGAGGAAAAAACCTATCAAAAGAATAAATTAGAGAAGCATTTTCCAATAGATAATCCTTGAAGGGATGGGGTTAATTTCTGTTATAAGTTAGTAGAAATAATTAGCTTGTGAGAGGTATATGAAATGTTATTCTAGATGATTTTTTATCAACCAAATGTTAAAATAATATAGTTATAATCTAATCTTTTAGACTAGTAAACTAGTTTAACTGTTATTACAAATGAAAAGTTAAATCACTAAATTATACAGGTAAAGGGAAAAGCATGTCATTTCACTTACAGAATATTACTTTTGATAAGGCTAAATTGAATAAATTATATAAACAGACTGTTCAACTCATTGAGAAACAAGAATTTGAAAAAGCTATTACTCTTTTTATGAAAATCCTCCAAGAAGAACCGGAGAATTGTGCGGTTTGGATGAATCTCGGGATAACCTATTTTTGGGCTAAGAATTTTACCCAAGCAACAGAAACTTTCAAGTTAGCACACCTTTGCAATCCTGAATTAATCGAAGCTAAATTCAACCATGCTGCTATGCTCAGTGCAATGGAAAAATTTCCCGAAGCGATGAAGGAATTAGAAGCAATAGTAAAAATTAAGCCAGATTTCATAAATGCAAGAATTGAATTGGCCAAGCTATATATACATCAAGGTGAGTATCAAAAAGCCTTGAATAACTTTCATAGTGTTCTTTTAAAGGACTTTTATAATATTAAAGCTCTTTTAGGGGCTGCTGAAGTTTATGTTCAAACAAACCAATTCGATAAAGCAATTGAATATTTTGAGCGTTTATTAAAGCTAACTCCCTCTGATGCCTATGTACTTTATAAATTGGGTTGTTTGTATGGCGATCAAAAAGATTATGATCACGCTAGAAAACTTTTGGAAAAAACTCTAGTAATCAATCCTGAATTTCATGAATCATTGTTTATGTTAGCAAAGATTGATAATCTTACAGAAAAACCTGCTGAAGCTATCATGAAACTTAAGGATCTTAATGCTAAACATCCTAATAATTTCGAGATCCTTCTGGAATATGGTGTAGCCTTAGGGAATATGAATCATATTGAAGAAGCAATATCTTTCTTCAATAAAGCAGCTGAGCTTCAACCCGATTCTGCTGAAGTTTGGAAGCTTTTAGCAATAAGCTATAACAAATTTGGTAATAAAGAAAAAGCAACTGAATGTGAAATAAAATATAAGATCTTGCTAAAGTAACTAGTTGTCAATGTGAAAAAAACTATTATTATTTTATTTCTGTTTAGATTAATTACGTTTATAAGTTAATAGCAATAATTAGCTTGTGAGAGGAATATGACAACCTATCATTGTGCTTTTTGTGATAATGAAAGTCGATTTGTGTGTGTGAAATGTAAGAAAGACATTTGTAAAGATCATGCTGTTTACGAACGGTATACTGAAGAAGAAGGTGGCGGTGGCAATTGGGTTTGTGTTGATTGCCATGGCAAAAGGACTACTACTAATATGATCGTTGGTGTTATAGCTGTAATTATTTTTATTATCGTTCTTGCAGTTGTTATCCCTATTGTCGTGACACATTTCCAAGGCACCACATTGCCTTTTCCTTAGTAACTCCAAAACTTTAGTAAAAAATGATAATGAGTAGTTCAACCACTCATTCTTACAAGTAACCAATAATGAACGCATTGATATTTGTAAAATAATTGACTTCTAGATATCCTTCTACATGTGCTCTTCCAGGTATTTGCCATAGTATTTTTTCTGTTCCAGGGATTGCATTGTAAATTGCTTGCGAACAACTTGGATTGATATCAATATCTGCGAGACCATGGATGATATAAGTAGGGATTGTAATAGTGGTTGCATTTACTGCAGGAGAGATATCAGCAAAAGTATATCCATAATGATTTTCCATCATAGCGATTGTTATTTGACCAAAAATAATCCATGGGAAACCTGAACGTACTGGGTAGGCTTGCTTTATCATCGAGTCACCGTAACCCCAGGAAGAATCAGCAATGATACCAGCTACATCATTATATTTTGCAGCATAAAACAATAGGGTTGCAGCTCCTTGGCTTTCAGCAAAGATGAACACTTGTGAAGTATTGACCTCTGGTTGAGCTTTAACATAATCAACTGTTGCTCGAATATCCTTTACTTCATCAATACCCCAAGTTAATCCTAGTTCTGTATCCGGTGATTCACCTCTATTTCGTGAATCAATGAATAATAATCGATAATTCTGCTCATAGAATCCTTCGCCATAATGGTCCAACATCCAAGCTTTTGAATGGGTTGCTCCATGTAAAACAATTAAAGTAATATTTGAGTTGGGGTCTGATGAATTATTTGGTTCAATATACCATGCTTTTAATGCTAATCCATCAGCAGTTGTTATTGTGACATTTTCATAGGTCATTCCTAATTCTTGGGGATAGATATACATAGCTTCATGATCAGGGTGTAACATAGTGCTTTTTCCTACAACTGGGATGATCACAAATACTACCAATGATCCCGAAATGATAATTATAGTGCTAATAGTAATAAGGGTAATCTTAAGCCATTTCTTCATAGCTAATAACCATCGTTTTTATCTCTCTTGTAAATATAAGGATTAGGTTATTAATCATCGTTTTACCTAAGGTTACCATTTATAGAGATACAACATGAATTCTATTTTAATCTTTGATTTTAATTATACTTATTATCCTTCCCAGAACCTTTCTTTATTTTATTATATCGTATTGTTCCAATCAAGATAATCACAGCTATTGCAAGAAGGTAACCATTTACATTTACACTAACCGATGGTGAGTATCCTGGTAAGTCATAACCTGCCAGATGCATATAGTAAATGGCATTTTCATAGTTATGATCATATTTTATGATGTTTGGATTGCACCAAATTCCTTGTTTTGCAAATATTGGCCAATAGGTTCTAACATAGCGGTTACCATATAATATTGAATTAATCTGATCCACATTAATCGCATAATTCATAGCTTTTCTTATAGCTAATCCTTTCGAGACTGATTCATCATAAGGGCTTGGTTCACGACTACCAATATTTGGTCTATTCAACCGCATATTATAACCAAAGAATCCTAAATAAAAGGCGATGTCTGATTGTATCTCTTTTGTAGCATCCATAGTATACTCTTCTCTCTTGTCTGGGAATGCAGTTACATCTGCAATGTCAACTTTCCCAACCTCAAATTCCTGGAGGGTTGCTTGTCGGTTAGGGGTGATTCGTATCCTTAATTGGTGCATACCAGCTATATCCCAAGCTGCTCCAAAACCAAACCTAGTAAGCCATTGTAGATCTGAGTCATTTGTAATGCTTTCGTTTAAGTACCAACAATCATCTCTTACTACCAATACTGTTTCAACACCTTCTGTAAAGTCGTTAATCTCGAAGAGACCAGTACCGAAACAGTTGATAGAGAATTTGTTCCAGGATGGGTGAGTAATATCTGGAGTAACTCCATCTGATAATTGAGTTTGATTCAAGTAGTGCTCTGGCAAAATTCTCAATGAAAGCAATGGTAAGAATGGTGCATAGGGTTCATTTTCATAGGTACTTGAATCACCATCTATGAAGATATCGAGTGTGTATTGATCAAGTATTTCCATATCTTTAATCCAATTATATTCGCAATAGTCACTTGATAAATGAGACCATTCATATAATGTGAAGTAAACATCTTCAGCATGAAGATATTCATTTGTAAATAATCCGTCTGGATCAGTTCCCCATTTAATACCTTGTCTTAAGGTAATTCTTAGGTGAGTGTCATTTATCATAGTATAGCTTTCAGCTAAGTGAGGCCAAACTGTCATGTCCTCATCGTACCAAATCAAAGGATCTATTGTTGCGGAGCTAATAAATCTTGATGATGCATATTTCTGATGCAATGGATTAAGATCTATCCAAGCAGCATCGGTGATAACTAATTCATCAGTACTTGTTTGACCTAGATGTGCTCCAGTCCAATACATTTTCCCCCATGATTGGAGTATACCATCAGTGAAGTTATAGCCTTCTAATTCTGCCCAGTTAGCAACATATGATTTAGGTGCAAGAGTAGGCAATAAGGGGCATATTTTGTCCATTAAGTATTGTTCCCATTCCCAGTAGTGTTGGATACGTGCTTCTGAGTTGGTAGACATGATTAAGTTACCTTCTTTCATGTACCATTCATTAATACCAGTACCTAGTTCATCATCCCAATCCATGGAAGTATCGTAACCGAACAAGTTCAAGGAACCATTTTCATTATAGACACCAGTAAAGTCAGGGTCCACACCACCACCTGCTAAATCCATATATAATATGTCAAAATCACGATAGGCAATTAATTCTCCTATAAACGTTGACCAATCAACCACACGAATATTAATATTGATGCCTATTTGAGCTAAATTTTGTTTAACAAGATTAAACATATCAGCTACTATTCCACCACGAGAAAGAGCCGATAGGGTAAAAAATGGTTCAACCGATTGCGCTTCTTGAGGAGTGGTAACCACTGTTGAAACTACAAAAAACATTAAAATTAATAAACAAAATTTTTTGCTTCTGGAACCTCTCATATTTTCTTCCCTAAATATTATTTGACTAACAAATCTAAAATCCTTTTGGTTGGATTTTTGTCGCGAATAGGTATTATTAGATTTTATAATTGAATTAGATTATTTGGATAGCAAAACCTTATTTTCTTTTTTTCATTCTCTTCTCTTTCTAATCATTACATAATGAATGTTACCTAAAAATAAAATTGATGCTAGTGTAATTATATAACCACCAGCACTAACATCAGCTGATGGCGAATATCCTGGTAAATTATAACCTGCAAGATACATATAGTAAGCTGCATTTTCATAATTACAATTATACTTTATGATATCGGGATTACACCAAATGCCAAGTTTAGCATATATTGGCCAGTGATTTCTAGCATACCGAGAGCCATATATCACGGCATTAATTTGGTCCACATTAATCGTATAGCTAATTGCCTTTCTTATTGCTAGTCCTTTCGAGATTGTCTCATCATAAGGGCTTGGTTCACGACTACCAATATTTTGCCTATCCTCTCGCATATTATAACCAAAGAATCCTAAATAAAAAGTGATGTCTGTTTGCACATCCATCCCAGGGTTTAATGTGTATTCGTTAATCTTCTCAGGAAAAGCTGTTACACTTTCAATGTCAACTTTACCAACCTCAAATTCTAGGAGAGCAGATTGTATATCAGGAATGATTCGTATCCTTAATTGGTGCATACCAGCTATATCCCAAGCTGCTCCAAAACCAAACCTTGAAGACCAATATAGATTAGGATCATTAGTAATACTATCATTTGATTGCCAACAATCGTCTCTCACTTCTAATATTGTGTGAACATCTTCTGAGAAACTACTAATTTTGAATAATCCGGTGCCAAAACAATAAGTGGAAAATTTCGTCCATGAAGAGTGGTTTATATCAGGGGTAATGCCATTTGTTAATTGTGTTTGATTCAAATAATGCTCTGGTAATATGTATGTTGATAGTGCTGCTAGGGAGGGGGCATATGGTTCCTTTTCAGGTGTGGTAGTATTTCCATCAACATAAATCTTTAATGTGAGATCATTTATTTTTTCCATTTCTTCTATCCATTCATATTGATCAGTATCATCTGACAAGTATTTCAAACAATAAAGTGTGAAATACACATCATCAATATCGAGATATTCATTCGTAAAATTCCCATCTATATCTGTTCCCCATTTTATACCTTCTCTAAGAGTAATTTGTATTGTTGTATCATCTAAATACTCAAAACTCTCAGCCAAATGAGGCCAAATTGTCATGTCAGCGTCAAACCAAATCAAAGGATCCATAACCAATGAGGTAATAAATCTTGAAGCAGTATCACCTTGAAACAATGGATTAAGTTCCGACCATGCAGCGTCAGTGATAACTAATTCATCAGTACTTGTTTGACCAGTGTGTGAATCTGACCAGTACATTTTACCCCATGATTGGAGAATACCATCAGTGAAGTTATAACCTTCTAATTCAGCCCAGTTAGCAACATATGATTTTGGCGTATAAGCTGGCAACATTGGACATATTTTGTCCATCAAGTAATCTTCCCATTCCCAGTAGTGTTGTACACGTTCTTCTGAGTTGGGAGGCATGATCAAGTTACCTTCTTTCATGTACCACTCATTAAGACCTGTATTTAGTTCATCATCCCAGTCCATGCTTGTATCGTAGCCGAACAGGTTCAAGGAACCGTTTTCGTTATAAACCCCAGTGAAGTCTGGGTCAACACCTCCACCAGAGAGACTCATATATACAAGATCATAATCATGATAGGCAATCAATTCTCCCACAAATGTCGGCCAATCAACTACACGAATATCAATATTAATACCAATTTTAGCTAAATCTTGTTTAGCAAGATTAAACATATCAAGTATTACTCCACCACGTGATAGAGCTGATAAACTAAAAAACGGTGCAACTGATTTTGTACCACGAGGTGCAGTAGTCACCATTGAAACTACAAAAACCATTAAGATTAATAGGCAAAGTTTTTTATTTTTAGTACCTCTCATTTTTCTTCCCTAATTGTAACTTTGATTGCTTAACCTAAATTCTTTTTGGTTAGAATTTTGTCGTGAAATCAAATTGTTTAATAATGGATAGTAGCTAGATTAGCTATTATTTATTAATTTAAAAAGGCCAAATAATGTAATAGTGAAAACGAATAGGGATACGAAGATATGAGCTTTTACAATAACTCTAACAATAAATCTCCCTTTCTTTCAAAAACTGATTTCAAAAAAATAGCTAGGCAAGTTAAAACACCTTTTCTTATTGGCTTAGTTTTCAGTTCTATTTCCATAATTTTAGCTATTATCGGACTTGGTCTATTGGGAACAGATATCAAAATCTTTAATTTAACACCAATATACGCATTTAGTGCTTTTGGTTTAGCTTTTGGTCTTATAGTAGCATTAGCTTCCAGACCACTTTATATGCGAGTGAAAGAAATTTCAAAAGCTGTTCAAGAAGAAGATACTAAAATCTTGTTTTCATTTTTAGAAACTGATCTTACAAATAAATTTAATCTCTATAGTTTTCAATTAGCGCTATTTGCTCTCATTGATGTCAATCCAAGAGAATTTCTAAGATATTTAGATAGGCATCTTGAAGAATTGCGAAATAATCCATTTCTTGATTATAATCAACTTAACATTATTACCTATTCATTAGCAAGAAAATTGGGGTATAGTAATTCTAATGAGATGTTTGCTGATTATAGAGGAGAGAAGAAACTTTTCAAAAGAGATTCAAAGGAAATGGAAGATTTAGATCTTCGAATCCCTATCACTAAAGTATATTTCATAGATGAATTACCAACACAAAATAGGAGCATGGTTTCTGGGTTACCAATTGATTTAGAAAATGAAGAGATCGTTGCTTGCCCAAATTGTGGGAATATGGCTGAGAGAAGGTTATTAGAAAATTGGTTATTGAAAAATAAAACTTGCCCGGTTTGTAAAAAAATCTTCTCTATCGAAGATTATCCACTAGTCAAACTTTCAAAATAAAAAAAGTTGAAAAATATGAATAGTTAATTAAGAAAAAATGAATAATTCAGAAGAGGTTTATCCGTTATTTATTATTTTTCAAAGCTATCTAGAGGAGAATTAACAAAATCAGGCAATACTTTACCAAAGTAATTCAAATCAAATAACATGAACACTGCTAATGATCCTTTCCTAAAGCCACCTACCCAGTATTTTTGGCCTCGAATTAACACTTCATTGATTGTACCTGCTTTCAATTCTTTACCAAGTCTTGTTAGGAAAGCAAATAACATTGAACCAAAAGCTTCAAAATCTGATACTGTACAATCTGGCGGAGTGTCTCGAGAGATAATCTCATCCTTTTCAAGATCATAAATTACTACTCCTAGAATATTCTCATCTTTCGCTGCCTCTACGAAATATTTCGAAAGAAATTCTTTATGACTCTTACTTAACATCTCATCTAGTTCTATTCTTATACGTTCATAGTGAGGTCGAAATCTTGAATAACGTGAGATATCAGCTGAAAATCCATGCTCTAGTTCAGGAAAGACTTCGAGAAAGGCTTTTCCTAATTTTTGGGTTGTTACTTGACAAACTTGTGATTCGATTTCTGATGTTACTTCTGTTTCTATAACAGAGATAATAGGCTCTTTAAAGTAGTAGAAATAAGTTCTATTTTCAAGCTCAATTTTATTGAAAGGGCTATTTTCGAGATTATCTATCAGAATTTGTAAAGCTGAAAAAAAGCCACCAATGAGTATATTTTCCTCAGTTTTCTTTTCTGATAGAAGGAAGAGGGGGATCCCAGAAGTTGATAGGATCCAGAAATTTTTGATTTGAACCATTTTTCTCGCCTTACACAATGACTAATTTTTTTGGGGAACTCTTCTTTGCTATTAATTTAATCATATTTTACAGTAGTAATTGTTCCAGTTGGAGTAAAAGTACTGTATTCAATAACTGGTTCTTTTGTGTCATCAGCAATATGTCCTACTGCTGATAATATTAGAGCCATTGGGCAGATTCCTTTCTGATCACCAATCATCTTGTGGATTGGATCACAAAGTAAACAATGAGGAATTTGTATTTCATAAGAGCCGTCTTCTTTCAAAGTTACCGTGCCGTTTTTCACTACTTTAGCTTCAGCTAAAACTTTCATCCATTGATTGAGAGCTTCTTCAATATTTTTACTTTGGAAAAGTTCTACTAAAAGAGGGGATTGTTCTTTCATGTCTCTCATAGTTTCGACTATCTGTGGATAGACATGAGTGCGATACCCTCGGGGGCCAATCATTTCAATTAAAGCTGATTCATAGCCAAATAGGGATGCATGCAATGTAGTCATAATCGCTCCTAATAACGCGCCGGGCATCATGGATTTCACATAGAAAAAGAACCCGATAAATAAAGCAACGACTAAAGCAAGCACACCTAATACACTGTAGAATGCTATATCGCTTACCAATATGTTCTAACTCCATAACCTGTTTTAATGAACTATTTACAATAGTTACTTAGCGTACTTCATACCATTCATTATTTATAATTAACTGAATGACTAAGCAATGTTACCCGACAATATTTTTATGTTGTAAACCTTCACATAATGATTTTAAGGAAGGAAAACTTAGGAAATTAGGGATAGCAAATGCCAGATAAAAAAACAAAACATAAAATCTCAATGAAAAATGTAGTCTTTAAAGCTGATAGAACCAATGAACCAGTATTAACTATCAATTCCGGTGACATAGTAATATTTGAGTGTAGGGATGCTTTCAATCAAGTAATTAAAACAAAAGATGATTTGCCAATTAATTTTGATATGGAGCATATCAATCCTGCAACAGGACCTGTTTATATTAATGGAGCAGAACCTGGTGACACCTTGGAAGTTTTCATTGAAAAGATTGATCTTGCAGAACAAGGCTCATGTTGTATCATTCCCAATTTTGGTTTTCTAGCTGATGAATTCCCAGAACCATGGACTAGGATAATACCAATTAAAGATGGATATGCGATTTTTAATGATAAAGTGAAAATTCCGTTAGATCCCTTTCCAGGAACTATTATTGTTGCTCCACCAGAAGGATCTCATGGTACCCTCATTCCTAAAGAGTATGGTGGTAATATGGACTCAAAAGCTTGTGGAGTTGGGACAACAATCTATTTGCCAATTTTTGTTAAAGGAGCATTATTTGCAGTAGGCGATGTTCATGCTGTTCAAGGTGATGGTGAAGTTTGTGGTACCGCTGTTGAAATTGATGCTAATGTTACAATTAAACTGACAGTTAATAAAAACAAGAAAATTAAACGCCCTCAATATGAAACAGATGAATTCTTTATGACTACTGCTTGGGCTGAGACGACTGATGAAGCTGCTAAAATTGCTTTACGAGATATGATTGATTGGCTGGTTTTTGAGAAGAACCTCACTCGAGAAGAAGCCTACGCACTTTGTAGCTGTGCTGTTGATATTAGAGTAAGTCAATTTGTTGATGTCACCCCTGGTGTTAGAGCTGTTTTATCTAAGAGTATTTTTCATTAGATATATTAAGGGTAGAAATGCACTTCCACCCAATTTTTTCTATTAACTGATTACTTATGATAAGATATCGCCTAAAAAAATTCAGGGGTATCAAAATTGATTTCATTTATAACGAACTTTGCATAGGGTTTTTCTTTAGAATCAATAAACCATACAGCATCAAATTCGAAAGGCACTTTTATACCATTGACTTCTCTGAAATCATGATAATAGCCAATCCAATCCTCTAGAATATCTTCTTTGAAACGTTTCGCTTCAAATCGCAAAATCTCCCCTTTATCACTAAAAGTAAAGATTCCACTTACTGTTAAATCGTTATGTTTCAAGATAATTTTGGCTGATTTTGTATCAATGGCTTCCCATTGGATTTTATCAGAAGGCAATAAAGCTGTTGTGTAGCAAGGAGCTTCTCCTAACCAACGTAACAATTCCCCTTGGTCGATTTCATGACCTTCTTTTGAATCTAGTGTTATGATATTTAATAATTTTATAACCAATTTGCCCTTACCATTTAGATATTTATCATATGCAACAACTAATGGAACTTTTCCTTTCCAAGTAAAACCAGGCTCATCCATTCTAAAATATTCCTCGCCTGTAATATTAACCCATTTATCATTTAGGTTGAATGTTCCTCCATGCTTAATTCTAACAGTAGAGAGATACTTAGTGCCATTTTTAAGAGCAAATTTAAAGTATCTAACAACAGGTTCAGGCAAATCTTTCAATTGATTTTCAGAATAAATTTTTTTAGAAAGATCATTAACTTTTGAAAATAATCTTTTTACATCTTTTTTGAAGTGTCTGTTCATTATTTCACCAATTATTTAATCTGTAAGATATTACATATGGAACAGAATTAGTGTTATTTAAAATCAACTTTAATTTTAATTTAAGAAAAATAAAAAATGGAGCTGTTATTTTTTCAACAGTCCAAAATAATTTGTAAATTTCTTTACATATTTCATGCCTTTGATACGTAATTTTCCTTTTAATATCGCTACAAGTGGATTTATTTTTCCCATAGCTAAAGCAAAGAAGATTGGTCTTGAAGTTATTAACGTGCCATTACAGTCCATCATTTCATTTTTAATGTCTTCTTTAGTGTTCTTTACTGGGATGAATGTTATTTGTCCGTTTTTAACTATAAGCTTGACAGCAGTTGAATCATCTTTTGCTACTAATAATAATGTGTAATCATCAGCTGCAAAATTAGTTTTAAATTCTTTATTGGCATTCAATGATTTTAGCATTGAAAAGATTATACCTGAAAAGCCTTGATATGGTTTGAGTTCTTCATATATTGGTAAAACCATTTCCATCGTCTTTTTGAAACGCACAAGAATATCATCAATTAGCTCCTCAGTTACTGCTGTTGATAGTAAGAAACCAATTACTCCTCTCGAGATACCATACAAACCATTTATTGCCATAGCCATTCTAAGATACTTCGATAGTTCAAGATAAGGAATAGTATTATAAGAAATCTCTTTTTTATCCATCGCAATAGTATCTGGGAATTGAATATAAGTTAATGATTGTACACCACCAACGTAACACTTGATATCTAATGAGTCCATTATTTCTCGTAAGCCTTTTCGCAATCTATCGCTTAATTTGGTTAAACGTTCAATGGCCACTTCATCATACATCTCTAGTGCTACTTTTCCAGCGACCATCGTCATAGCATTACCACTAAAGGTTCCAGAATGCATTATGAAATCATCCTTTGTGGGGTCAAATTGATCCATGATTTCCTTCCTACCACCAAATGCACCAACAGGTAATCCTCCACCAATTGTTTTACCAAGAGCAGTGATATCTGGGATTACACCAACAGTTTTTTGATATCCACCACTTGATAATCGGAAAGTAATAACTTCATCAAAAATTAACAATATATTATATTTTTTAGTTAATTCTCGCAATCCTTTAAGGTATTCAGTTGTTGCTAACACACCACCAGCAAAACCCATTAATGGTTCAAGTATCATTGCTGCGATTTTCTTGTGATGTTTTTTCATTATCTTTTCAACTGCTTTTAAATCATTAAATGGTACCACATAAATGTCCTTTAATATTGCATTAGGAACACCTTTCTCAGTGGTTGGTTTTGGCATCCCTTCAGCTAGTAATGCGGCATCAAAATTAACTTCTACATAATCATGACTTCCATGGTAGCATCCATCTGTTAGAATTATTCCATCTTTCCCTGTAAATTCTCTAGCAGCTCGCATAGCGAACATAGTTGCTTCAGTACCAGAATTACAGAATCTAATTTTCTCAATTGATGGAACTCTCTCACAGATCATTTTTGCTAATTCATATTGAGCCTTAATTGGTGCATTATGAGCTGTCCCTTCAGCAGCTTGTTTTTGTATTGCTTCAGTAATTTTCTGAGGAGAATGCCCATGAAGTAAAACACTCATATTGTTTTGAACATCGATATACTTATTCCCATCTATATCTATGAGATAATTACCTTCACCTTTTGCTACATAAAATGGATAAGGGTAGTAATAAGTGATATTTCTGGTGCCACCACCGGGTAACCATTTTTGAGCTTCTTTGAAGACTTCTTTTGATTTTGGAGTCATTTTTTCATATTGTACTATAATCTCTTTCTTTACTTTCTCTACATTATCATCTGCCATATGTTATCAAATCCTAATCGACAAGTCCTATTTACCATCAATGATTTCTAGAATATCTCGATAATATTTTTCCTTATTACTATATCAAAATTTTGTGTATTTTAAATAAATAGACAAATAAACTCGTAGATTTTAACGTTTTTAAGCATAGATTAAAAATATCATGTAAAACATCATCAACTTGTGGTTAGGTTGAGTCTTGAATGCCCTATTAAAAAGAACATTGCTTTATTAGATAATCCTAATCCTAATGTTCGTTTAAATGCGGTCGAAACTCTTGGTAGATGTATGAATAAAACCGCTGTTCAACCTTTGATTGATCTTTTAAAAACTGAAAAAGACATTGCTGTTCGAAGAGGTATTATACTTTCTCTAGCGTTACTAGGAGGGGATGAAGTATTACCTATTCTTTTATCAGCATTAAAGGAAGAAAAGGATTTACAAACGAGAATAAACGCTGCTGGTGGATTACGATTTTTTGGTGATAAAATCAATGCTCTTGACATTCTAGTGATACTATTAGAGGAGAAGGACAAACAGGTAAAAGACGTACTTACATCAACAATAATTTTCCTTAGAGATGACTCAATTCTTAGCAGCTGTATTACTAATCTTAAGAAACAAAATGAAGAACAGCTACAAGAATGCTTACTTGAAATAATTGGTTCCTTTACTAAACCAGAATCTAAAGAATTGTTAAAGAAATATACTCAACCTGAGTTTCCTGAAAAACTACGATTAATTGCTACTAGAGCAATGGGCAAACATGATGATGTGAAATTTATCCCGATTCTTTATGACATCTACCAAAATGATGCCTGTAAAGAAATCAGAGATTTAGCCTATAAAATACTTGATGAATTATCAATAATTCTTGGTTTTAGTTCGATTGATCAAATGGTTCTTGATTTCATTGAAAAATTAAAGGAAAAATGATTATCTAATTCATTAATTCTTATAAGGTTATTTTTAGTTGATTTAAGGAAAGTCTAAATAATTCTGTTTGTATTCATTTGTAAAGAACTAAAGTAACAGATTATTAATTCAAATAATAATTCAAAGGTAATGAAAATGGGTATATCAAGCGAGTATAAAGAAGCAATTATGAATGGTGATATCTCTGAAGCTGAATCACTAGCAAAAGATGCTCTAGCTAAGAACATTGATGTTAACAATATTATTAATGCTTTTTCAGAAGCAATTAGAGAAGTTGGTGATCTCTTTGAAGAAGGAGAAATGTTCTTACCAGAATTAATGAGAAGTGCTGAAGCTATGAAAGCAGCTATGGCTATTCTTACGCCTAAATTAGCTGAAGGAAAAGAAGCAAGAATACTTGGCAAAGTTGTCATTGGAACTATACATGGAGATATTCATGATATTGGTAAAACATTAGTAGCTGCAATGCTTTCAGCTGAGGGATTTGAAGTTTACGATTTAGGTGCTGATGTGCCTATTGAATCATTTATTGATACAGCACTTGAAGTTGATGCCCAACTAATATGCATTTCAGCTCTTTTAACAACAACTATGGTTGGTCAGAAAAAACTAATTGATATCTTAAAAGAAAGAAAAATACGTGATAAATTCAAAATCCTCATAGGTGGAGCTCCTGTTACGAAAAAATGGGTAGATGATATCGGTGCCGACGGTTCAGCTGAAAATGCTGTAAGCGCTGTAAAGCTAGCTAGAAAAATATTGAATGTTTAAGGCGGATTTTTTTGTCTGATAAAAAATCAATATTAGAACTCATTCAAGAAAGGATAGTAATCCTTGATGGAGCAATGGGATCTGCGCTTATTGCAGCAGGTCTACCTGCTGGTAAGCCACCTGAAAGTTGGAACATCGAAAGACCTCAAATTATTCAAGAATTGCAAAAAAATTATTTCTTGAGTGGTTCTGATGCTATTCTTACAAATACTTTTGGGGGGACTCGAGTTAAACTTGGAAAACATAAACATGGAGAATTTGTTGAAGAGTACAATAAAAAAGCAGTTGAAAATGCTAGAGCTATTTGCCCAAAAAATGGTTATGTTGCAGGAGATATAGGTCCAACAGGGGAATTTTTACCACCTGTTGGTAAATTTACTATTAATGGTTTTGAGGAAACTTTTAGAGAACAAGCTGAATTTTTAACTCAAGCAAATGTAGATTTCTTTTTTGTTGAAACTATGGTTGATATCAAAGAAGCTGAAGCAGCTGTAAAAGCTATCAGAAGGAATTCCGATATGCCTATCTTTGCTTCTATAACATATCAAAAGACAAAACGTGGTTATTTTACCATAATGGGTAATACTGTTGAACAATGTGTGAAATCACTCGAAAATGCAGGAGCAAATGTTATTGGGGGAAATTGCACAATTGGTAGTGATGAAATGGTAGATTTAGTACCATTACTCAAACAACAAACGTCTTTGCCTATTAGTGTTAAACCAAACGCAGGCCGACCTGAATTAATTGATGGAAATACAATCTACCCAACAACACCGAAGGATTTTGCTAAAGATATTCTACAAATGGTTGATAAAGGAGCGAAAATTGTTGGTGGTTGTTGTGGTACTAGCCCTGAATACATTAAACTAATAGCTCAAAAATTAAAGGAGTAATTTTCTTGCCAAAACTTGATGGTTTTCCATTACAACTCAATACTGATAATATTGTCAAATTATTGCGAAGTGAGAAAGCTAACAAGCAAGATAAAAAGACACCATTAAAATTATTACAAGATATTGAAACATTGAAAATTGAAGCACGAAAATTAATTCACCCCCGTGCAATATATGAGGTTTTTGAAAGCAGCTCCCTTGCTCCAGGGTTTCTATTTAAACGATCAGAAAAAACTATACTAGCAATTTGTACTATAGGAATTGAACTCGAAACTAGAATTTCCAAATTAATGGATGAGGGAAATCTTGCCCAAGGAGTCATTCTTGATTCTATTGCATCAGAAGCTGCTGAAGAAACGGCATCGATAGTTGATCAACAAATCAAGGTAAAGCTGGAAAAAGAGTTTAAGGGGAAAGATTTCACATATCGATTTAGTCCTGGTTATTGCCAATGGACTCTAGCAAAAGGGCAAAAAATTATTTTCAGGCTTCTTCCAGCAGAGGAAATTGATGTTAAACTGAGTTCATCAATGATGATGATCCCTAGAAAATCAGTTTCATTTGCTGTAAATATTGGTGATAATGTAGATAAAGAATTAGGGATACGTGAGTGCGAGACATGCAATAAAATTGATTGTGCATATCGCAAAAACTAAGCGTTACAAATAAAAAAACAATAAACAAAACTGTAAACAAAAAATATTTTATGAAAAATTAATTATAAATTAATGAAAAAAAAAGCGAGTGAAAAAAATGAGACCAGTAATTAATATTTTGGAAAATGAGTTAAAAGAAAAGGTGTTTCAAGAAGCACTTGAAATATTGGATGAAATTGGCATTTTTGTAGAAAATAAAGAAGCAACAGAAATATTAGCGAAAGCAGGTATTAATATTGATGAAAAAAGGAGAGCACAAATTCCACAAGATCTTGTGAAAAAATCATTAAAGAGCACCCCAACAAGTTTCAAATTATATAATCGCGAGGGTAAAGAAGTCACAACATTAGGTGGTGATAATATTTGTTTTGATCCTGGTTCAGCAGCTCTTAATGTGTTAGATGTTGAAACAAATGAAATTCGCCTTGGTGAGACAAAAGATTTCATTAATTTTACAAAAGTAGTTGATCAATTAGAAAATATCAAAGCACAAAGCACTTCAATAATCTGTTCAGATGTTCATGAAGAAGTCGCTGATAGATATAGATTATATTTAGCTCTTATTTACTCAAATAAGCCTGTTATTACTGGTACATTTATTAAAGAGTCATTTAAGATAATGAAAGACCTATTGGTTTGTATTCGAGGAGGGGAAGAAGAACTCCGTAAAAAACCATTAGCTATTTTTGATGCTTGCCCATCACCACCATTGAAGTGGAGTGATTTAACTTGTCAAAGTATAATTGATGCTGCTAAATATGGCATTCCTTCAGAATTTGTTTCCATGCCAATGACAGGTGCAAATGCCCCAGTAACAATTCTTGGAGCGATAGTTCAACATGCAGCTGAAACATTAGCTGGTATCGTAATTACTCAATTAGTTTCCCCCGGTGCACCTATTGTCTGGGGAGGATCACCTGCAGTATTTGATATGCGTAAAGGGACAACTCCTATGGGTTCTATTGACACTATGCTTTTAGATTTAGGGTATGTTGAAATTGGTAAATACCTCAATCTACCAACTCATGCTTATTTAGGAATGTCAGATGCAAAAATCCTTGATGCTCAAACAGGTTTCGAAACTGGTATGGGAGCATTATTGGCTGGCGCTAAAGGAGTTAATATGATCTCTGGTGCTGGGATGATAGATTTTGAGACTACACAAAGTATCCAGAAAGTTGTGATTGATAACGAAATTTGCGGTATGGTTTACAAATTCATACGAGGAATTGAACAAAGGGATGAACCAATAGCAAAGAATTTGCTAAAGTTATTTGATGATAAAACAACTCATTTGTTAGCTCATGATCATACTCTAAAATGGTTCAGAGAGGAGCAATATATACCAAGTAAAGTTATTGATCGTTCAACCAATGAAGAATGGATACAAAACGGTCGGAAGACAATTGGTGACAGAGCAAAAGAACAAGCTGAAAAGTTAATATCAAAATACCCTGGAACTTCATTAGCAAAGGATATAATTAATGATTTATCGAAGATAATGCTATACAAGGATTTTGATTTTAAAACGAAACTTGATTTATAACAAAATCATTGTTTAGTAAAGTACTATAAATAAAAAAGTTAAAAGGACATCAATAGCAAGAAGATGAAAGGATGTTTTGGTTATGAGCTCTGACACAGAAAATTGGGATATCATTGTTGTTGGTAGTGGCCCAGCAGGTTCTACTACAGCAAGGTTCTTAGCACGCGAAGGATTTAAGGTTCAAATTTTAGAAGCAAAAAGCCATGTTGGTATACCAGTTCAATGTGGTGAAGCTATAGGAAAAGAGACAATCAATGAAATCCTTAAAATTGGTGTGCCAAAGCAATCAATCCGAACTGAGGTTACTGGTTTTAGAGTATTTAGCCCTTCTTTGAAGAAAGTTCACTATCAGTTACCATCAGGTGAAGGCTACATTATTGATCGAAGAGTTTTTGATAAGGAACTTTTAATTGGAGCTGTTTTAGAGGGAGCTGGTATAGCAATTAACACTCGAGTTACTAATATTAAAATTGACAAAGAAAAAGGCGTCACTTTAAAAGCAGAAAGAAAAGGTAAGGAAATCACCATGCAAGCTCCAGTGGTTATTGGTGCAGATGGTTTGTATAGTGTTGTTGCTAGAAATTCAGGTTTAGCTGAACCAATTGATCCAAACGATCTTGATACTTCTGTGGGATATGAGATGGTAGGAGTGGAATGTGATGAACCAACATTCATTGATCTTTATATGGGCAATGAGGTAGCTCCTAGAGGATACATTTGGATTTTTCCAAAAGGAAATCAATGTGCAAATATAGGGATAGGGGTTGGTGTTGGTTATGGGAAGAAAAGTGTAAAAGATTATCTTGATGATTTTATATACAAACATCCTGAAGCTAAACAACGATTCAAAAAAGCTAAAATTATTGAAGAACGAATTGGAGCCATCCCTGTTGGTGGTTCTTTAGAGAAATTAGCAACTGACCGAGTAATGCTAGTAGGTGACGCTGCTAGACAAGTCAATCCTTTAACAGGAGGAGGTATTGCTTATGGAATGGAAGCTGGAAAAATGATCAGTGACACCTTGGTAGAAGCTTTTGAAAAAGAGAATTTTTCTGAAAAAATGCTTAGAAATAAATATGAAAAATTATGGGAAAACGCTTATGGAAAATCTTTTAGATTAGGATCGAGAGCAAGAAAGGTTCTAGATATCATTACTGATGAGCAAATGGAGAATATTGTTGATGCTTTTGATGGTGAGGATTTAACGAAAGCAGTTACAGGACGTTGGACTCAAATTAAATTAGGAGCCAAATTAATGAAGAAAGATCCATCCCTACTAAAATTGCTTAAAGAAGTTTTAAGCGACTGAAAAAATAGTTTAGCCCTCCTTTATTGGAGGGATGTTAATTATTATTTTATAAAAACGTGTTCAAATCAGTATCAAATTCTTGTTCGGTTTTTCTGGTTTGACGCAATCGTTCTTTAAATTTTTTAAATTCAGCTGAAGATGAAGTCAGTTGTGGATTCTTTGAACTTGATTGATGATAGCTCACAATTTTCTTTATTATCGACGTTCTTTGGGGATTTAATCGATAAAAACTCCCAGAACTATTTTCATAAACTTCTAATAATTCCGAATCAGCATCTTGCAGTTTTTTCAGAATCATACAGATACCAACCAGACCAATTGTTGGTCTATAGTCTTTTGCCACTGATTCAACTTCGAATCTGGTATGCCACCTTCCATCAGCTAAAAGCCCTAGAACAGCTATTTTTGCAGGGTCATTTGATACAAGATTGTAAATACGAGTTGCTATTATTGAATTCATAAAGTGCCAACCTCAGTTGGGATATCAGGTGGATGAATATCACTGTCACTGTCTGCTGATTCAAGTGTTCGCCTAATAGCTGATAACTTCATATTTGGTGGAACAACTACGACAAATTCCTTACCTAATGCCATCATAGCCCCACCTGTTGTATTTACATAAGATCGGAGTTGTAAAATTGACCTTTTTAATCTGATAGTATCAAGTCGTGCTAATTCTTTGATACCAAGGATAACCATATTTCCTCGACTTACTATTTCTTTGATCGAATCGATATCCTGTAAACCACGCAAGGTTAAAGTAACAACTTCTTTCTTTTCATCTTCTAATCTAGCATTAGCTCTTCTTCTAAAAAGGAACGCAGAGGTTCCAATAAGCGTTCCGAGAACAGTTATACCAATTATAGCTAATCCTGCCAATTTTTGTATCCTCCATCAATTACCAATCAACTATTGAGTATTCTTACATTAAAATACAAAGAATATCTTCATATTACACGGAAATTACGTGCAAGAATGAGAGCAAAAATTAAGTAAAAACAAGTTTTTTTTCTCAAGTGATGGCTAGCATACCGATTGGAAGCCACTCCTTAGATTTATCATCATCATATTCGATCAGATACGAGTCACCATTACGTTCTAATATTTTGGCAAAATAATAAGCGCCTTTCCCTTGCCATTTGGCTAAAACTTTCATACCAATACTGATATCTATTTGTTTAATATCGTGTTCTTTTAGTGTTAGTTTATATCCATCATCAAATAGAATATCATAATTATGTCCCTCTATTTTTTGAATAATCCCAGAATACCAAAAATCATCATCAGGCCAATTTGCCCAAACACGATCTCCTTCATGCCAGGTCATTTGTATTTACACCAATCAAATTTGACAACAAAAATAATATATTATTTATTTATTTAAAAATGTTTGACCTCTAGGAGATAGCTTTTACAGGGCAAGTTTCAATACATAAACCACAATCAGTGCAGCCATCTTTAAGGTATAGCTTTTCATCTTTAATATAGAATATTTCTTCTGGACAGACCATTGCACACCCTAAACAAAACCCGCACAATGCTTCATTTATTTCCACTGGCATAAGTAACACTTCAGAAATATGATTGAAGAAAGTAATAATAAATTATTCGTAAGAAAAGCTAATTGTTCTAAAAGGAAAAAAATTAATTGTTTGAAAATATTAAAATGGTTTAAAAGTAGAAAGACAGCTAACTTATTATAGAATTTTTCCAATTCGTTTGTGAGGATAATAGTTTGATTCCTGATTGGGTTGTCGTAAAAAGAATAAATGAAGTATCTATCCCTCAAGAGAATTTCCGTTTAGATATGGATGAGTGGCCAAGAATTGCTCGAGAGAGAGCAAATAAGCTAATGCAAGGACAACGATGGTATCCCGCTAGAAATAGTGCTCATCCTAGTTATACCCGAGAGATTTATGAGGAATTTGCAGGTCATGGTCTTTTACGATTAGCAGCAGCTGAAAACTCAAGAATCTTTGGTTGGTTGATTGAACAAGAAGGCGATTTATTTGAATGGCGATTTCTAAATGCTAAAACCCTTCAGGAGAAAATTGATATCGCTAAATATTTCTATGGAGACAATGCTGTTATTGGCCCTAAAGAGGTTTGGACAATTTTTGATATCAATCACAATTATTTCAAGGATTTTCGTATGAAAAATAAACGTATAGAAGCTGTGGGGATTAAATTCACTTATGTACCTAAAATAGTAAGTAATAGATCACTATTATTACGAAACGGTTGGGCAATTGGAACAATTAGTGATTTTGCTAATAGTGTAAAAATTGCTTTTGAAAGATTACTCGCTCAAAGAATTAAAGCATCTAAGGATAGTATTGATAGAACAGTCAGAGGAGCAATTCAAGAACTTCAAGAAGAATCAGGAAAAACAATTCATTCAATTGCCCAAGCATCTGGTAAAATTGATATTGAAAACTATGATTTGTTTAACCGTCAAGACCTTTTTCCACAATGTATCCTTGATTTGTACAATGAAGTTATGAATAAAGGTCACATTGGGCATCAAGAACGATTTCAATTAGGATTATATTTGAAAAGATTAGGAATGTCAGTAGAAGAACAACTTCAGTTCTGGTATAGAAACGCTGTTGATAATGTTGGCCTTACCTTTGAGCAATTTGTAGGTGGCCCCCCCGGCTATATTATTCGGCATATGTATGGCCTTGAGGGAGGAGAAACTGATTACGATGCTCCAGAGTGCACAACTATACAAGATCAATATTATTGTACTTTTATGCATCAATCTGTTGAAGAAATTGACAAACAATTACGAAAAGAATTCAAAAACCCTTCACGAAAAATCGAAGAGAATATCCGTTTATTAGAAAGTAAAGTTATTGATAAAAAACCAAGCGATGCTTGTGCAGTAATGTTCAATTTACGATTTAATCGTGCAGCTAGACCAATTAAACACCCCTTAGGGTATACAACCTATGCTGCCAAAGTTAAGGGATTAATTCAAAGAGAACCAAACGAGAAGAAACAATCAAAAGAAGAAGAGGAGGATCAATAAGTTGTCTGATGAGAAAAATACCAGTAAAAAAACAGAGATTGAACAACTCACTATACCGACCTCGCTTATTCAAGAATATTATCAGAAAGTCTTTGATCCGGGAGATCTTATTTCAATTATTGGGCTTGGTACTTTTTATCGTAGAGAATTCGCTTTTCTATTAGAGCATGATGTTTTCGTTCGAAATATATCATTCAAAAATACCGATGAATTAGTAAATTATATGGTTAATAATCCAATACGTATGGCTTATGTTGGCGCTGTTTATGAAGTCCCTCCCTCTAAAAATAATACCATTCAAAGAATTAAATGGGTCTCTCGAGAATTTTGCTTTGATTTGGATCTTAATGATTACGATTTAGTGAGAGTGTGTGGTTGCCGTGGTAAAAACCAATATTGTAGTGATTGTTGGTCACTTGTTCAAGATGCAGCTGCGTTTTTAGATAAATCTTTACGAGAAGACTTTGGCTTCAAGAAAATCCGTTGGGTTTTTTCAGGTAGAAGAGGATTTCATGCTTGGGTGCAAGATCCTGAAGCTGGTATCTTAACTCAAGAACAAAGAAATAGTATGATTAGATACTTATCACTCATTAAAGATGAAACAAGAACTCAAGCAGTTGAGAAGGATCTTAAAGCAGTCCTTCCTTTGAGAGATCGTATCATTGAGATGATTGCAAAAACTTTTTTCAAACGTGCAACTGAAAAGGAATTACGGGCTGAACCTTTTAAATTTACAAAAGAACAAATTACTAGATTACACTATAATTTAAAAAATAGCACTCGGCCTTTTCATTACACCTATGATACTATTTTGGACAAAAAACAAGACCGAGATAAAGTTTTTACACATATTATTACCTACCGATATCCTCGAATTGATCGCAAAGTTTCAATTGATATTAGAAGAATCTTAAAAGTACCTGGTAGTGTACAGGACAGCACAGGTAAAATTTGTTGTAATGTGGATATTAAGAAAATTCATAATTTCTTCCCAGAAAATGCCCCCACGATTTGGGATAAATTATCATAAATTTTGTTAACCGAAGAAATGTTTTGCTATTTCAGCTATTCTCCCAGGTTCATAATTCAAGGTTTTCGTATTTTGTCTAAGCCATGATGGAAGGAATTTTGCGGTATACGATTGTCCGAATCGATAATCAAGAAAGATAATAAGTCCTTTATCATTAATAGAACGAATTGGCCTGCCAGCAGCTTGTGCTGCACGTCTAATAGCGGGAATCACATAACCATATTCGCGGCCTTTCTTAAAGAATTGACCATCAAGATATTCAATCTGTGATTCTATTCGAGTGGTTGGTCTAGCATAAGGAATTCCAACAATTACACAAGTGTTCATTTGTTCACCGGGAAAATCAGCCCCTTCTGAACTTCTACCACCTAAAACACCCATTAATGCTGCTCCACCCTTTGATGATAACCGCTTGAATTCATTAACCAAACGATCATTAGCAGAAGATGTCATTTTACTAGTTTCATAAAAGAGAGGTCTTTCTAACATCTTCTCTAAACCAGCACTTAATAAGCTATCTAAAACAATATAAGACGCTGTAAAAATACCAGTGTTTGCTGGAGTGTTGTTAGCTGCTTCTGCAATAATATGGCACATTTGACGATAGTTTTCAGTTGTGCGATCATTAAGTTTTGTGCTGAATTTATCTATGATATACCCTTGGACATTCTCTCCCGAATAAGGAGAATCCAGAACTTCTGTCACAAGTGGTAATTGATCCATTCCTACAATTTTTGAATATGCATCAATTGGTTCGATTGTGCCTGAAATGTGAACACTGTTTCTAACATATTCAAAGACTCTTTTTGTAGTGAATCGAGCATCTAATGATATAACTTCTAAACGGGTTCCCCATCCCTCTGTTCTTGTTCGATAACTTGAAACCACATGAAGGAATTCTGAACGATCTCTTGTAACTACGAATTTTCTCATAAATTGACCTATACGATGGAGGTATGATCGTGGTGGTTTATCTCTAGCTAAATATTCACGTTGTATTTTCATGCCAGCACTGATTATCTTATCAATATAATTTACATCGATAGGGGCACCAACTTCTTTTGATAAATTGTAGAGCAATTTAGAAGCATCAATTTTAATTTCGATTTCAGTTCTTTGCTGATTTTCTTCTAAAAATTCAGCTAAACCTCTTACGAGTCTTAAAAATTCATTGCGATTAAATGCTTTAATTTCTTTCAATGCTTGCCTTACTGAGAACAAACTCAATTGATCACTTGAGATATCTATACAAGTATCTATGATGTTATGACATTCATCAACAATCAATAAAATGTCATTTAATCCTTTTGAGGTTTTATTCATAAAGACATCACGGATATTTGGATTGAATATATATTGATAACTTGCACCTATAACATCAACCTCTTCTAGTAATTTGAGAATGATTTCATAAGGACAAACACGATTCGCCTCACAAATTTCATTGATTTCTGAGCTTGATGCTGGTGCTTCTCTTAGAATCTTTAAAACATTCTTCATATAGGGTAATTGTTCACTCATACGATTATACAATTCACACTTCCGGAGTTTCTTTAATTGACCGCATAAAATGGATGCTGTAACAGCATCTTCTGCATGTTTTTTAATAAGAGAATTTGGGTACATCTCACGTCTACCACGTATGGATACACCAGTAATTGGTGTTGTAGTAGCTATTTCCTTTAATTCAGAGATTACCCGATCAGCTTGTTTATTGGTTCGACAGACATGAATAATTTGAAGTTTATTCTCTCGAGCAATTGGAATACAAGAAGTTAATGTTGCTACTGTTTTTCCTAATCCATTAGCTCCTTCAATGATAACATTTTTTCCTTCTTTTAATGAGTCATAAGTAACAGAAATTAATCTATCTTGTATTTTGCGCACTGCATCATATGGGAAAATTTCTCTTACTTCTGAAGGAATGTTATTAGAATTCATATCTTGAAATACCAACTTACTTCAATAGTTAAGTACTGTTTTTCTTTCACTCTACTATTTTTAATCTTTGTATTATCACTGTGAATTAGTTTAATTGAAATAATATTGGAATTTCTATTTTAAAACCACTCATCAATTGATGATTCTTTATATAAAGGAATAGCTATTACCTCGAATACTTTTGGAAGAAAATCATATCTGGCTACAAATAGCCTTATTTGTTTAGCAAATTGCTCTCGATAAGGTATCCCTTGTATTTGTTTATGTTTTAGGAAATAATGATTTGAAGTTTCTCTGAAAGTAAAGTGTGAGCCTTTTGTTAAACATAAAATTCCAATATATTGATCATGTAGTTTCAAATCAGTTGTTGACCATTTATCAGGATGACTTTTTTTGAAAGCATCCTCTAATGAATAATCAATTAGATATTGGATAATTTGCTTGCAAAATGATTCTTCAGTTCTCCTGGAAACTTTTTGCCAATCCTTAACTTCAATTATAACATGAACAATCTTGAAATCGATTTTCTTTTGGGCAACAATATCTATCCTC